>JAFDHF010000001.1 GCA_019308905.1 Deltaproteobacteria bacterium | reverse complement strand
ACATTCCGGGTATCATTTGGTAGCATGAAATCAGGTCCAGGGGATGGCTATTTTTTTTGACCAACAAGGCCGGCGGATCACGTTTGAAGGTAGCGCGAGCTCATCTTCTGGACCCACGTGTGATGCCGGCCGCTTTGTTCTGAGGGAGGCCTCCGCAATCCCTTGACAGGCGCGGCCTGGAGCGTGCCGGGAAACCGTTGATGCTCAAGGGCAAGATGACGCGCATATTTGCCCTGTGTCGCACGATCTCGGATCGGGCAAGGGTAAACCATAGGGGAATGGAGAAAGGAGGGATGCCAGGCGACAGGACAGGGCTTGAGGCGACTTTTCAAATAGAGGAGGTGGGAGAATGGGATCAGGAGTCTACAAGAGGGGTCAGTCCTACTACGTCGACTTTTGGGTGAGGGGCAGGCGGTACACGGAATGCCTGGGCCGGGTGTCAAAGACCTTTGCCAAAGAGGAGGCGGCAAGGCGCAAGACGGCCCTGATAGAGGGAAGGCTGAGGCCAAAGGCACAGGACCCCGGCTTTTCGAGGTTCATTGACACCTACCTTGCCGAGGTCTCGATCAACAAGGCCGAAAAGTCCCATGCAAGGGACAGGACCTCGGCGGTTCACCTGAAGGCGTTTTTCGGCGGGAAGCGGGTCTCACAGATAAGCCGGATGGACGTGGAGCGTTACAAGAGGGAGAGGAGGCAGGAGATAGAGGCAAAGGGCAGGACGGGCCTTGCATCCGTCAACCGGGAGCTTGCCCTTCTGAGCCATGCCTTCAACGTGGCAAAGCTGCCCAACCCGGTCAGAGGGGTCAAGAGGTTTCCCGAATTCGGCAGAGAGCGCTTCTTGACCGAGGATGAAGAGAGCCGGATGTTTGAGGCCCTGGCCGAGGTGGAGCCGGATCTCGAGCCTCTGTTCAGGGTGCTTATCAATGCCGGCTACAGGGTGGGTGAGGTCCTGGCCCTGAGAAACGACCCGGAGATGGTCAATTTCAGGGCCGGCTGGATCAGGATACCCCGGATGGTCCGAAAGGGCAAAAAGCGGGACGTTGTGACACCCCTGAACGATGTCTTGACCGAAAGCCTCAAAAGGGCTATAAGGAACGGCAAGGTGGCAAAGGGTGAGGTCATTTTCCCGTACACGGTCTGGCACCTGGACAGGGTCTGGCAGAAGGTCAGGAGGCTTGCCGGCCTGGGGGAAGACGTGAGAATTCACGACCTGAGACATACCTTCGGATCGAGGGCGGGCAGTCAAGCGCATGATGATCCCTATGCAGTCCAGGAGCTCATGGGACATTCCGACTTCAGGACGACCCAGAAGTACATTCACGTTGACATGGCAAGAAAGCGCGCCATCATGAAGAGGCTGGAAAAAGTCCCAACGATTTCCCCAACAGTAAAGGTACTGAATCGGCGCTAACCGTTGATGCGCCTGTAGCTCAATGGAAAGAGCAACGGACTTCTAATCCGTAGGTTGCAGGTTCGAGTCCTGCCAGGCGCGCCATCACCCAGTGATAGGAAGGCCAGGACCACGGAAACCCCTCCCAGGATGATCCTGGCGGCCTTCCCGCCGAATTTCTTCACGATCCTACCAACAGCCCAGTCTACCTCCTGCTCGGGATCCAGCCTCAGGTGCGCTGCCGGGATACCTGATCGATCGTATATTCTAGCGGTCCCGCCCCGGAAAGCCAATTGGTCTTCCTGGGGGTTCTCCCTGTTCGGGACCCGGGGTTTGACTCCCTGAGACTTGACTTGATTTTTCGATCTGCTAATATGGGATGGAGCCTTGAGACGGCAGACGAGCTGGAGAAGAGGGGGGTCGCATTTCTGAACAGAATAGGCGGTGTTTGCTCCCACAAGGGTTTCCTGATCTTTTTTTCTGCCCTTTCTGTTTGACAAAAGCGTTCCCCATGGCTATTCTATTGCTGTGCCCTTGTGGATTCTGCCGGTCTCGCCTACGACGACCGAACGACTGCGGTCCACGCTGACAGACAGCCCCGAGACGAACCGTATTGCAAGGGCATGTCCGCCGATCCACCTTTCTACAGGAAGACCCTCTGGATCCGATGATCGGAAAAGGCGGAGATGCCGGCCTCTCGATCTGGCTGACGCATTTCGGGCGATCCATGTTCGGTCTTCGGCTCGGTCGACTGTTTTTCAGGTGTGAGTGCAGTGATTGGAGGGCCGATGGGTGGGACCCCGGTTGTGGGAGCAACTGGAGATCGGCTGAAGCTTGGCATAGACCTGGATCGTTCTCTGTCGCCGAGATCGGATTAGCATAGTACAGCAAGGAGGTGATTATTCTGTGAGCAAGATTAGAATCGGTATTGTTGGAGTGGGAAATTGCGCCAGTTCCTTGATTCAGGCATTCCATTATTACAGGGACAAGAACCCGGAAGATGCGATCGGCCTGATGCACTGGAAGATCGGAGAGTTCGGGCCGGGAGACATTGAGGTCGTTTCGGCTTTCGATGTGGACAAACGAAAGGTGGGGGTGGACGTCCACGAGGCCATCTTTGCCGATCCAAACTGTACTACCGTCTTCTGCCCAGATCTCCCCAAGTCCGGAGTGACCGTCCAGATGGGCAAGATTCTTGATGGTGTGTCGGACCATATGAGTGAATACGACGAAAGATATACCTTTGTTCCGGCTGACGAACCCGAGCCCACGGGGAAGGAAGTGATCGAGGCGCTCAAAGAGTCCGGTACAGAAATCCTGATGAACTACCTGCCTGTCGGCTCTGAGGATGCAGCCAGGTTCTATGCTGACTGCGCGCTGGAGGCAGGGGTTGCTTTTGTTAACAATATGCCGGTTTTCATCGCAAGCGACCCTGTGTGGGCAAAGCGCTTTGAGGATCGGAACGTCCCTCTGATCGGCGACGACGTCAAATCCCAAATGGGCGCCACCATCATCCACCGTACCTTGACCGACTTGTTCAAGAAGCGTGGGGTCAAGCTCGACCGTACCTACCAGCTCAATACGGGTGGCAACACAGACTTTCTCAACATGCTCAACCGCCACCGGCTGGTCTCGAAGAAAGAGTCCAAGACCGAAGCCGTGCAGTCGGTGGCGGCCAGGCGCTTGGAAGACACAAACATTCACATCGGTCCCAGTGATTATGTGCCTTGGCAGAAAGACAACAAGATCTGTTTTCTCAGAATGGAGGGGAGGCTCCTGGGTGACGTTCCGATGAATCTGGAACTCCGCCTCTCCGTGGAGGATTCCCCGAATTCGGCCGGTGTGACCATCGACGCCATTCGCTGCGCTAAACTCGCTTTGAAACGCGGCCAGGGCGGGGTTCTTTACGGTCCGTCGGCCTATTTCTGCAAGCACCCACCGCGCCAGTTTACCGACGACGAGGCCTTCAAGATGGTCGAACAGTTCATCAACAGTGCTTGAGGCGATGGCGGTTGTGGAGTGCCTGATTATCGCAGCCGGCAAAGGCAGCAGACTTAAGGGTATAGGGAACAGTAAACCCCTTATTCCGGTCTTGGGCGTGCCCCTGATCGAACGTGTCATCCGCTCTGCCGTGGAGTCCGGAGTCGATGAGTTCTATGTCACGACGGGTTACAACGGGAAGCTGGTTCGTTCTTTCCTCGCCGGTCTCTCCACTTCTCTGAGAGTCCGGATCACACCCATCGTCAACCGGGATTGGAGAAAAGGAAACGGCCTTTCAGTGCTAAAGGCACGGGAGTACGTACACGGGCCCTTCTTGCTGCTCATGGCAGATCAGTTGTTTGATCCTTCCATAGCCCGGAAATTGAAGGAGGTCCCTCTGGGGGAGGGTGAAATCGCCCTCGCTGTGGACAAGGGCATGTCGAATCCTTTGATCGACATGGAGGATGTTACGCGGGTGAAGACGGAAGGGGATAGGATCCGTGATATCGGCAAGGGTTTGAGGGACTTCGACGGCTTTGACACCGGTATCTTCCTCTGTACTTCCGGCATATTCGGCGCGGTCGAGCGCTGTGCGGAAGAACACGGAGACACTAGCCTGTCGGGCGCGGTGCGCGTTCTTGCCGCCGATGAGCGTGCCAAGGCGGTCGAGATCACCGGTCGGTTTTGGATCGACGTGGATGATCTCCCCGCTCTGAGGCGGGCCGAGAAGGCTCTTGTGGCTAATCTGGGGGAGAAATCCAACGACGGGCCTGTATCACGTTATCTCAACCGGCCCATCTCTCTGAGCATATCGAGACGTCTGGCGAACCGCCGAATCACCCCGAATCAGATATCCCTTTTCTCCTTTTTCTGTTCGGTCCTGGCTGCCGGTCTTTTCGTCCAGAGGGGCTATCTCGCCCTTTTGCTGGGGGGGCTGCTGGCTCAGTTCGCCTCGATCATAGACGGTTGCGACGGTGAGGTGGCACGGCTCAAGTTCCGGAGTAGCGCGTACGGAGGCTGGCTTGATGCGGTGCTTGACCGTTACGCGGATGCCTTTCTGCTGTTCTGCCTCACCTGGCACGCCTTTCGGGACAGGGCGGAGAGCGGCATACTCTGGGCGGGATTCCTCGCGGTTATCGGTTCTTTCGTGGTGAGCTATACGGCAGACAAATACGACAGCCTCATGGCGGAAAAGGTGGGCCGCATCTCGAGGCTGCGCCTCGGCCGTGATATGCGCGTCTTCGTGGTGTTTCTGGGCGCCATAGCCAACCAGGCATATCTGGCACTGGTTGTGATCGCCACTGTGATGAACATCGAAGCCATACGCCGTATAGTGATCTGTCGGGATCGTGGATAGCATAGACCGTGCAATGGAGAGAATAAGGGCGATCGTAGCCCGCTCCGAGGTCCCGGAGGACGCCCTGCACGCGGAAAATACCCTTGAATGGGTCTTGAGGCTCGATCCTGAGAGCGGTCAAGCAATCCAGGTTGCGGCCCTTGCCCATGACATAGACCGGGCCGTAGGCCCGACAAAAGTGCGCCGCTCGGATTATGCGGACTTTGACGCCTTCAAAGCGGCTCATGCGTTACAGGGGGCAAAAATCCTGCGGGCGATCCTGGAGGAGTGCGGCGTAGCCGGGCCTACCATCGAGGAGGCCTGCCGGCTGGTGGAACTCCATGAGGTCGGTGGAGACCGTTGGTCGGATCTCCTTAGGGATGCGGACAGTATCTCCTTTTTTGAAGTGAATCTCCCTCTATACTACAAAAGGGAAGGCTGGGAAGAGACCAAGCGCCGCTGCATCTGGGGGTATCGACGTGTCTCGGCGCGAGCCAGGGAGATCATACTCGCCTTGTGCTATGAAGACGGGACCCTCACGGCACTGATCGACGAGTCGATAAGGAGGGTTCCTCAAAAGGATCAAGAGGCTTTCTGAGACGCTCCCTTTGCCCCGTGTGCAGCCTTATTTATTCGCCTAATGAAAAGGGGATGCGGCTTCTCTGATCCCGTCCTGGGGCAGGCTGAGCCGATCGCGGGTGCCTACTTTACCGTGAAGCGGGAGACCCCGTCCCAATCCTCTGGGGGAGGGCCTTGATCATAATCCTTGCAGAGCCCAGAAAGTCGGCGGACAGAAAGGTCCCCGGGATGTTCTGCCTCGATCTCCCTCAGGAGCTCCAGAGCCCGCCTGAATTGCCGTGACTCATAGAGCGAAAAGGCTTCCTCGTAGTTCTTTGCAAAAGCCAGGATCTTTTGATCCACCTCGTCTTTTTGCCCGAGCAGTTCGAAGATCCTGACCCCGCGGGTTTTTCCCTTTACCGCTACCAGGTCGACCTGGCGCCAGAGGAATTCCTCGCCGGCTTTGTCCCGAACAGGCCTGGAAGCAAGCGCCGAAGTCCCGTAGACACGATTGAGAGCCTCCAGCCGGCTGGCGAGGTTTACCGCGTCACCGAGGGCCGTGTAACTCAGGCGGGAAGGGGCCCCTACGTTTCCCACCACTACGGTGCCCGTGTTGAGACCGAAGCAGGTAGGCAGGGGAGGCAGCCCATGTTCAACCCAGTTTCGGTTGAACTCGACGAGTCTTCTCTGGCAGAGGAGGACCGCCTTTACGGCGTTTGTCGCCTGTTGAGGGTCTGGATTTGGCGCTCCTCAAAAGGCCACGATGGCATCGCCCACAAACTTGTCGACCGTGGCGTTGTTCGAATGGAGGACCTCAAGCATCCCATCGAAGTACTCTGCCATCTGGGCTGTCAGAGTCTCCGGAGACATTCCCTCGGCAATGGTTGTGAACCCGCGGATATCGGTAAAGAGAATCGTAAGCACTTCGCTCCGCCCTCCGATCTGGGCCACTTCACCGCGCCGGAGGAGTTCCCGCACCAGTTCGACAGGCACGTAACGGGCAAAAGACCGGAGCCCCGATAGCATCTGTTCCTGGGCCTCGGCCAATTGGTTAACCTCTGCCAGCTTGGAGTTCACACGGTCGCCTGTCCTCAGATCCAGGTCACGAATCCGCCGGCTTTGCTCGGCCAGCTCCTCCAAGGGCCGACCGTACCGGCGGGCAAGGACCGTGGCCATCAAGACCGCCACTGCCAGAGCTCCCATGGTAATCAGGAGAATCATGTCACGCCGTCTCTTGGCTTCGGCGAGAAAATCGGCCTCCGGTACAAGGCAGGCCATCCAGAGAGTCCAGTTTCCGAGATGGAAAGGGTGGAACCCTGCCCACCAGTATGCATCTCCACTCTTGTACCGGAAAAAATCACGGCTGCCTCCATCCATCGTCTTCCAGGTCTTGAAGGCGTCTGCCAGGGGGGGGACTCCCAGGTTTTCCACTTGAGACAGGGCGGCTTTCTTGATGTCTGCGATGCTCTGAAACCTCTGATCCCGTGGCAGTCCTATCATGGTTCCATCCTCGGTGAGGACGAGAGACTTTCCGTGCTCACTCACCTGAAGCCCGGTGGTGAAAATGGAGATGTCTGTCAAGAGGATGTCATAGGCGATCACATAAGTAGGGCCACGGCCCACTCTCGGCCTCCATGCGATGGAAGCGGTGATGCCGGGGTCTTTGGTTGTGAAGAAGGTATAAGGTTCTGTCCAGTACGGCTCGCCTTCGCCCTCCCGGCTGATGGCTCCCTGAAACCACTTGGTTTCCCTGGGATCGTAGTCCAGTTCTTTCCAGGACTCGTCGATCAGATGTTCCGCGTCTTTCCAGCGCCTCCACAGCGTCTTCTTTCCCCAGCTATCGGCCCGGACGATTCGGTTTTTCCATGTCCACGTCTCTGGATCCCGGAGCAGGAGATGTCCAAATCCATCGGTATTCGCCAGGTTCAAGGAAGAAATCTGCGGAAACTGCTCCAGTAGAGGAATGAAAAGCGCGTTTAGACGCCGTGAATCGCCTGAATCGTCCAGCATACCCTCACGTCCCCAATCCCTTGCAACCATGAGGTTCCTCATTATCGGCGCGAATGACTGCCTGAGTTCAGCAGCGGTCCGGTCGGTGGTCAGCCTTATGAGGGAGCGTGAGAAGTCTCTGGCTATCCTTCGCGACCCTGCAAAATAGACCACCGCCAAGATCGCGCCCGAGGTGAGCAAAATCAGCAAAACCATGTTGCGCAGGAGGCTGCGCCGGATGGTGATGGGGCCGCGGGCAAAGAGCCCGGAGAACCTCAGCCTAGGCAACGGTCTCCCCTCCGCTCGAGAGTTTCTCTTCCGACTCTCTTATCCGGCGGCTGAAGACCCGGCAGATATTGATGGGAATCTGAGGGAAATGTCTCATGATATCCTCAAATTGACTCTTTCCAAGAACCAGGAGTTTCGAGTCGGTATCGGCCTTTACGGTATTGGCTCTGGGCTTGTCTTCAAAGAGGGCCATCTCTCCGAAGTAGTCGCCGCTTCCGATCGTATTGATGACCAGGCCTTGGTCTGTACCGTCCTTCTGGATCACCGAGAATTGTCCCGAGATGATCAAGAACATGTTGTCGCCCGGATCTCCCTCTCTGACGACCACGTCACCCGCGGAGCAGTCCTTTTGCGTGGTTGCCGAGCTTATGGCTGCGAGCTCTCTGACCTGAAGGTCGGAGAAAATGTATGCCCCTTTGAGGTGGATCATCTTGTCTGTCGTAGACAGCGAGGTTTTTCCTTCTGTTCCCCTGTCGGTTCCTTTGATCCTGTCCAGGGCCTGCCCCGCTGTTTGCCTGACCATCAGGTCCGGATGATTCCTGAGACTTTCGAGTTTATCAGAAAACCCTGCCATCCTTGCTTCGCCGATCACGGAGAGGGCACAGATCTGGGTTATGGGATCGTTGCTGACCAGAAGGTCTCCAAGGACGGATGCAGGGTCGGAGCGTGTGGCTCCGTCAAGGCCGAATTGTTTCCCGGCGATTTTCAGCTTTTCTTGAGCAGGGATGTCCTCGATGAGAGGGATCAAAATGTGGGTCAGGACGGGATTGAGGGTGGTTTCCAGCGTTTCGAGAGCGTTCGCCCTATCCCTGGCTCCGGCCTTCAGACCCCGATAGACGGTGCGCATCTGTGTGCCTCCTCCCTGAACCTCCAGGATTCGGAAAACAGTGAAGACCGCGTCTTCGTTCCTGTCCTGAAGGTGCTTGACCAGGAGGGCGAGGGCGGGTGTCTGCTCGAGGGCCTTGAGGCTCTCGATGGTGCGAATGTTCTCGTATGCCTGACGGATCTCCCTGGTGATGACCTCCGAAAACTCTAGGTCTTTGACCTCCAGCCTTTCGAGGAGGGTGAGGACTCCGTCTTTGAGGACCCTCCTGGGAGAGGTGAGAGATTTCAGGAGGAGTGGGACGGCCCTTTTGCCGGTCTCTTCGATCCGTTTCAGTGCCGTCTTTCTCACGTCCGGGGACTCGTCTCCGAGCATCTCGATCGCCTGCCCCAGGGCCTCTTCGTCGTCCAGGGCCAGGGCTTCAAGGACGGCACGTCTGACTGCCGGACTTGGGCTCCTGAGCCATGGGATTATCCTGTCATTCCTGCCCGGTATGTCCAAGGCACCCAAGGCCTCAATGGTTCTTGCGCGGACTACGGGATCTTCCTCCTTTTCAAGAATCGCATAGAGGCCATCGGCCAGTTTTGCCTCTCCTGTCCTGGCTGCGGTGGTGACGGCAAGGAGTAAGTCTTCCCGATCTCGGCTTTCCAGCCAATTTGAAAGAAGGGAATACCCGGTCTCTCCCATCCCGCCGTTGTATAACCCGACAATGGCCTCTGCCTGAAGCGCCCTGTCAGGAGCCTCGTACATTCGCCTTAGAAAGTCGATGTTTTCGGTAGGGGCGAGCCTTGCCACGGCTCTGACCAGGTGCGGACGGAGTTCTTGAGGGGCCGTCTCGGTCATTTCAATCAGGGCCGGAACAACTACGGGCGCTTCCTCCGGCTTCAGCAGGTCGAGGAGCTCGGCCTGCACGGCCCTGTCCTTTTCACCGATAAGCGAGAGTATGGTCTCACCGAGCTTCGGGTAGCGGGCTTCGTCGAGGATTCGGGCACAGAGGACCGCGGCCTGCCCCTTTTCCTCGCGCAACCCCTTGAGCAACGTGTCGAGGGCTTCCCTGTCCTGAACCAGAACTGTCAGATCGACCTCCTGGAGCTCTCTCAGGTCGACCTGCTTTTCCAGCAGGCTCTCCAGGAGAAAGGAGGAATACCGCTTCTTCAGCCGGAGAGTCACGAGAATCCAAGGGGCCGCGAAGATAAGGCCGAAGATGGAGAAGTAGCTGGTAGGGATGAAAGCGTTGAGCCCCACGAGTATCAGGGAACCAAGCAGGCTTCCTGCCCTGGAGACCATCTGGAGGAAAGGACGTATCTTGGCCCTGAACCTATCGGGAAAGAGGTTGATAAGGATGTTGTTTGCAGGATTGTGCAGAGTCGTGGTGATGACACTGATGCTTATCCTTCCGTATATCCCCACGATAACGTTGAAGCGAAACAGGAGAAGCGCAAAGACCAAGAAGTAGTTGCTCGGCCTGAACAGGAGGGCATTTGGGATCCCGACCCGGGTATGTACCTTTCCGATGAACATGAGGACGACAAAGGTGATGACGTTCAGTATTCCCCGGAATACCCCGTAGAACTGGGCAAGAGCTTCTTCGGAGGGAAAGGTGTGGGCTAGGATCACGCTGTACTGGTAATCGAAAAGTGGGCCGACCACATTGGGGAGAACCCGGATGGCTGCTAGAAGCATGAAGAGGAGCGAGCCCTTGGCAAGGAGGCTCATCTCTTTGATACCGGCAAGGGGTGAAGACCAGCCTTTTTTCTTTGAAGCGTATATCTTCGAAGCGGCAACCGGGGAGGGGAAGAGCCGTCCGACCCGCTGGCTGGCCACGGCTGCCAGAAAGAGCAGGCCGGCAGAAATGAGGAGAAGATTGTCGATGTTTGTGGCCCGGGTCAAGAAGTCCGTGGAGAAACTCCCAATGACACGTCCCAGAATTCCGCCTGCCGTAATCAGGGGGAAGATCCTTTTGGCCTGGCGCGTGTCAAAGATGTCGTTGCAGATGTTCCAGAAGATAATGAGGATTACGCCGTCGATCTGCAGCCGCAGGAGAAAGATTAGAGGGTAGAGGAGAGAGAAGTTCAGCAGGATCAGAAACCGGCAGATTACCTCAACGGCGGCGAAGATCAAGAGGATCCGCGTCAGGAGTACCATGGGAGAGTACTTCCCCACCAATGCCCGGACCAGGTCCATGGCAAAGAAGACGAACACGGCGTCGATGACGAACATGTGCGGGAGGTACTGGACGCCGAATCGCTTGATAAAGGCCGTGTCGGCAAAGTTTGCAAAAAGAATCTGACTGGACAGAATCAAGAACATCAAGCCGGCCGTCCAGCCGAAAGCCTTGTACTCCTCGGAACGGACGGTAATCACCCTATGTAGGATCGTTGACGGAATATTCATGTGCAGGCTCCTGTTTCTGACGCGCAGCGGCAACGAGAACCGATTCTACGATAGTAGCATGTTTTCCGCAAGGCCGGAGGCAGAACATGAATGGCTCTCTTAGGGTATACGGTCTTTTCGGTCTTCCCTAACTCCCCTTCAGAGAGGACGGCCCTCATCGTCCGGGGAGCGATTCCCCCGCACGAAGCGCCGTAATTGGTTTCAAGCAAACAGGGCCATGGGCGAGGTCCAGAAACAGTGCGGCGGCAATGGCCCCGAGAGCGGCTTTCATGAGTTATCGGTCTTCATCCGGTCGGTCTGGCCATTCTCTATTGTGCCGAGAGGAAGCAGCAGAAAGAAACAGTCAGCTCTCCCAAAGCCGAGCCGACGTAATAGCAGGGTAGGGTTCGGTCTCCATTCACGGGGGTTTTCTCTCTATCAGGGATACGTACCCCATGCGCTCCATCTCCGCCAATCCATAGCCCCACTCTGAGCCCTTGCTGCCATCGCTCGCTCGTGGTCGACCTTCTTCTCTTGGGCGAGCTGTTGATACCGCCGATAGGCTTCCTCGGTTCCCACGTATGCACACCTGCAAAAGGTCGCGTCCGCATACAAGTATTGGACCTTGCCGTCCCGTTGTTCTTGGCGGACGAGCTCACGCTGGGGGAAGGCCTCAAGACGGGCGAGTTTCTCGGGTGTATCGGCGGGCCACATCTTAAACCCGGCGGAAGCGAGCATCTCCTTGATATCGGGTCCTCTGTTGCCTTGGGTGGTCGCACATCCCGCCAGGACGAATCCCAAGCCGAGCAATAAGACTACAGGTCTTATCCGTATCCCACACCTTCTCACCGTGTCTCTCCTCTCCACATCGACATACGTTTCCAGCTTTTTCATCACCTCGTCTCCGTCGTCTCGATTTCTTGCCCGTGGCCTGCGGAATCAATCCGCGAGGAACCGCAATTGCAAGCCCTGCCTGTCAATCACTCTCTGCGGCGGGCGGCAAGGCCTGGAGTCTCGATTCCAAACGGTATCGATCGCGTCTGGAAAGCTCTTGTGTGGCCAGGGCCTGGCGGTAAACGGCCCGGGCCTCTTCCGCTTTTCCTTGCTTCTCATAGATGTCACCCAGCAGCAGGTAGACCTCAGCGTAGGGTGGCTCTAGCTCAATCGTCGGTCGCAGCACCTTGATCGCACTGTCTGTATCACCTTTTTCCCGCAAGTAAAAGGAAGGGTATAGGCGTATTTCGCATTCGGGCTTAGCTCAAAGGCTTTCGAGCACCAGTAGACGGCCTCGGTTAGACGGTCCCTACTCAGAAGGACGGCCAGATTATAGGCTGCCGCGGCCAGCGGCGTCGTACCACGCGTTTCTACGCACATCATAGGCCACAGGCAGAACCTGGAGGCAGCCCCGCTCCATGGTCGTGAGAAAATAATAGACATTCTTTCCGCCCAGGGCATATGCGATCCCGTACTTCTTCTCTCCCTCGGGTCCACGCTCGAGCACCCAGCCTGTTTCGCCACCGATCTCGGCACGGGCAAACTCGGGAGTGTAGGGCTGCATGGCCAGCCCGTGGTGTGAGGGTGCCCATAATTTGTAGAACTTCTCGTGACACTCCCGGCAGCTCACGGAGCCGGTGTATTTTTGTGACTGAGGCGATGCCTCAGGTTCCTCGGCAAGGGCCGGCACAACATCCGGCCTTCCGGCTAACCAGATACCCGCTGCCAGGCAGGTTGTGAGAAGAACGGCTAATGCCAAATTAGTCTTACCCAATCTCGGGTCCCCTTGCCGACTATTCGACCGCCACATCTCTCCCGACGTGAGCGAGGGGTGTGTCAAGGAGCAGTCTGCCGTGATGGTTACGTGTGGGATCTGCTTGTGGGGCTAATCGTTATGGAAAAATTATAACACGCGGTGTCAAGGGTCGGTCAATCGGGCTTTGTTTCGATACAGAGTGGTCGTGCCCGTGATGTTGGAGGGGGTGGCCCGGCCTTGAGGTTTTGATGTAAAATCATGCAAAAATACTTGACAGGATTTTCAACTCTGCTATGATGGAACCCTCCGTACTCACGGTTCTTGGAGTGCTAATAACCGGGAACGGGCGGGCATAGGGACCGGCCTTACAGGAGACGATAATGTTGAGAGGCATCTCTTGGAAGACGTACTTGCCGGTGGTATTGACGTTGAGCCTGGCAACGTGCAACGGTGGAGGCTCGTCAAACGGCGGGGAAAGCCCTCTTCCATCGGTGCAAATCGTCGCCCTCGACCCTGCTGCCAACGAACGTGCCGCCGCGGTCAATACAACGGTTAAGGTCGAATTTGACCAGACCATGAACCCTGCCGACAGCAGCACTTTTGTGGCGGACGGTTCTCTGAGCGGCAGGCTGGAAGGCATGTACAGCGGGGGCGGAACAACCTTTCTGACCTTTGCTCCTGACAGTGACTTCAAACCTGGCGAGGAGGTCGAGATCACCCTGACCAAGGGCGTGACCTCGCCCACAGGAGCGGCTCTGGATCCACCGTTTGTGTTTCGCTTCCGTGCTGCCGTGTCCGGGGGCGATGCTGATTTCACGAAGGCCCCGGGGAGCCCCTTTGGAGTGGCCGGCACCCCTTCATTTATCACGACTGGTGACCTGGACGGAGACGGGGATTTGGATCTGGCGGTGGCGAACTCCTCGACCCGCAATGTTACTGTGCTGTTGAACGAGTTGAGCGGGCCTGGTGGAGGATTTAGTGAGGCGTTGGGGAGTCCTTACGATGTGGCGGGAGAGCCTTCTTCGATCACTCTGGGGGATTTGGATGGAGACGGGGATTTGGATCTGGCGGTGGCGAACTCGACGACCTGGAATGTCACTGTGCTGTTGAACGAGCCTGGTGGAGGATTTTCGGGGAGTCCTTATGATGTCGATGGCGACCCTTCTTCGATCACTCTGGGGGATTTGGATGGAGACGGGGATTTGGATCTGGCGGTGGCGAACTCGACGACCTGGAATGTCACTGTGCTGTTGAATGAGTTGAGCGGGCCTGGTGGAGGATTTGGCGAGGCGTTGGGGAGTCCTTACCATGTGGCGGGAGAGCCTTCTTCGATCACCCCAGGGGATTTGGATGGAGACGGGGGGCTGGATCTGGCGGTGGCGAACTCCTCGACCGTTAATGTTACCGCGCTTCTTAACGGGCCCTAACCGGTTGCCGGCTGAGGGATTCTTCTACCACTTTTCCTTCTTCTCAGAGAGCACGGGTTCTACTATCTTGACAGGGAGCGTGAGGGTTCTCGTGAAGATACCCAGAAGTTGGGCTCCAACTGCCGAGGGAGAGAGAGTCACAACCGTCGGGTCTGTCAAATCACCCTTGACCTCGACGGGAATTGAGACGAGAGACCCTCCGAGGATCTCACGAACCAGTGGAACGAGCTTGACGATGCGGTCCACGGTTTTCAGTGGGGCTACCAGAACCTTGAAATCCATTTGCTGGTCGATCAGATCGAGTTCACCGTGCCAGGCGAGCTTCATAATAGGAGAGTCCATGATCCCTTCTTCTATCGTGAGCTTGTCCCCCTTGAGATCCCCTTTGATCCTTATGGAATCGTATGGAACCCCCTTTTTGCCCAACTCTGGTGCCTTACCCACGAAGATTTCGGTGAGATTGAGAAGGGCGAGGACCTTTTCGAACCGTATCTCGTGGCGGACCAGGCCGTTCCTGGCAACGAGTTTGAAACCTCCTCTCAGGGACCGAACAAGCTCTTCCGGCCTGCCCCGGCCCGTGATCTCCCCCTTGAAGTCGAGGCTGCCTGTCACGAGCACTTCCTCGTTCGCGACGCACTGCAGCGTGTGTGTCAGGTCCTGGCCCGTGGAAGCCGCTTTGAAATCAAGTGACACAACCTGAGGAGTGATCTTTATGACCCCGGGAGTCGAAATCCCGCACAAATCCGCATCGGTGACGGCGACTGTCACCTCGTCATGACCAAAGGAGATGTCAGCGTGAAAGGGCCTCCAGGTGAACCTCCCATAGGTGAAATACTCTGATTTGACTCTTAGATGTCCTCGCAGCGGCAAAGCCCACGTCTTTTCGGCCTTTTCAGATGGGCTTGGCCGATTCTCTCCTCCTATTATCCGTTTTATCCCGCTCCACTCAAGGCCGTCTGCAGACAGAGCCATATCGATCGTGAACTCTTCTCCTGAAAGATTCAGATCTCCGTAAAGGCTCACGTGGTGGCCTCCCATCGTGAGGCTGGCAGATTCGACCTCGAGCCTGTTTCCCGTGGCGATGAGGGAGACCTTCTCTATGTTCACCGGCACCTTCAGTCCCAGCGGGTTGCCGAGCCCGACTGCCTGGAGCTTTCCGTGAGCCGTCGAACCCATGGGCTGGTCGAACAGGATGTGAGCCTCGAAGTCCCCGTCGATCCGTCCGGCGAGAACCCGGTTTTTCACGAGAAGCCCGTCGAGAGTCGCCTTGTCCAGGTGTCCCTTGAAGCCAAGATGGAGCTCCCTCTTCTTGAGGCCGACGGCAAGACTCGCACGAGAGGCTCCATCCTCAACAAGCAGCTTCTTGATAGTAAGTTCCCCTGGGTTCGCGAGGAGGTCGAGAGAGACCACGGGACCGTCTTCCACGGCCAGATCACCCGAAAAAGATAGCCTCCCCTTGCCCTTCCATCCCAGTTTCCCCTTTGAGATCGAGAGGGGGGAGCGGACCCTGAGCCTCTGGGGCAGGCGGGCCAGGTCTGAAACCCAGGAGGCGGCCTTAGGCCCGAGCCTTCCTTGGATGGCAAGAAGGAGCCTGCCGGGCCCTTGTCGATAGCCCCTGAGATCCCCCGACACCCTCCCAGAGGCATCCAGAAGGCGAGCCCGGGCATCTGTGATAGAGATTTTCTTCTCGGTTGCCTCGAATCCAGCGCCGTCGGCTGCCAACCGGCCCGGGAGAAACCGAGAATCCACGACGAGACCCTCGATCTTTCCATTTGTCCTGAAACGCCATCGTTGAGGTGCGGAAAGAGGCCCCTCCAGACGCATGGATGAGAAACTGAGGATGCCGCTCACGGACTCGAGATCCTTGAGAGCGGCCTTCAGTCCCTTGAGGGAGGAAAGCCACGGATAGATCTCATCCAGCAGGATCGAGAACTTCCCCGAGAGGATCTCAAGAGAAGGAGGCCTTCCAAAGCGCACACCTCCGGTGAGCCCTGAGAAGGAGGACCTTCCCAGTGTACCCTCGATGTCCTTTACCGCGATCCTGCCTCCGCGGTAGGAAAACTTCCCGCTCCGTATTTTCAGGGGATAGGGAATAGGGCGATACCTGGCCGACAGGTTGAATCTTGAGATATCCACACCGGCTTGGATCGATCGTGTGGTCTCCCCCAAGACAAGCCTTCCTGTTGCACTGCCCTTGAGGTCGCTCACAAGGGCGATCTCTCTGCGCAAGGGTCTGCTCTTTATCAGGTCCTTGAGCACACCAGGCAACCGGCGGAGGTCTGCCTTCAGCACCGTATCGAGATGGAAGGGCGCATCCCCGCCCCTCAGGCCGAGGGTGATACTACCCCCGGTGATCTCGGTTTCCTTCCACCGGGCTCGAAGGTTCTGCCCGCGGAGCAGGCCCTTGGAGATGACCACATCTCCCTCCACAGCCTGGAGATCGAAGTCGACCTTGCCGAGGTTGAAGTCAGACCCTGGAATGAAGATATCTCCCCCGGCGATGCTCCCCCTGATGACCATGTTTTCCGGTTTCAGCAAATCGACCGGCGAATTTCCCTCGGCCTCGGCCGTGATCAGGGGTACCAGGCCTCCCCTCACTATGGTGAAGAGCTTCTCTAGGGTTGGTGAATCTCCTGCCAGTGCGAGAAGCACCTGCCGTGTGGATGAAACGTCGACCTCCCTCCCCTCGAGCTTCAGACTCAATCGTGGAGAGGCGTTCCTTGCCAGGAGGCTTCCAGAGAGATTGAGGCGCGGATACTCAAGATCGAAGCCCGTGAGGGATATTTCTGCCAGATCCCGGCTCAGATCGAGAGTCCCCATCAGATCCTTGCCCTTGATGACTACCTTCTGATCCCCCTTCCCGAGGGTGAGTTCCGAAATGGAACCCTGCAGTTCCCCGTGGAGAACACTTAGCCCCTCGGCCCTGAAACGGAGATCGAGATCCACCTGCGAATCTCGAATAGTCGGTCGGCCACGGCCGGGAACGAGGGCAGGCAACTCGTGGGCCTTGAAGTTTACGAGTGCTAATTGGCCGGCAGCACCGAGATTCTCGGGGTCGAGAAACCCGGTGAAGGACATGCTTTCCCAGAGGTTTGAAGTACAACCCAGGTTGACCTTGAGTCTGTTTGGTGGTAGGTCGATGCGCGCCTCGATGGCCTCAAACCGGGCGGCAGGCCGACCTCCTCGAGAGAGACGGAGCTTCCCATTGCTCACTCTCACGGCAAGACCTGGTACCTTTGAGGTTAGAACCGCCAGGAGATGTCCCACCTTTTGCTTGACGGACTCAACAGGGGGCGGTGGGTGTTTCTTCGGCTTTTCTTGCGGCTTGTCGGGAAGTGCCGCCGTGAAATCCGGAGATCGAATCTCGATCCGGGAGATCTGAAGCCGGCCGGCAAAAAGGGGGAGAATCTCAGGATAGATTCCTGCAGAGCGCAGGGTTCCCCCGATTATTCCAGGGATGGAGAGACTCACCCCGCGAGCTATTACACCGGGCCTGGGGAAAAGGAAGAGATCCATCCGCTCGAGTTCGACCCGGCCTCCTACTGCATGAGAGATACGGCCCAGGATCTTTTCTCGCACGGGCTGGAAATTGATCAGCCGGGGCAGGAGAATGATCAAAGCCAAAAACAGGACCACAATGGTGCTTGCGATTGCCGCAGCCCAAAGGGCCAGTCTATCGCGCCGCTTCATGGAGAACCCCCATCTCCTCGGCCTATGGTCGATTCACCGGGGAAAACCAGCAGAAAGTCGGATGCCGAGTCATGACATAAAAGCGTGGCGCTTTCTCCCGGCCATGCAACGGCCTTTCTGCACCATGAGGGACTGTCAGGGTGCAAACGACCTTGACAGGTGTTTCTTTCAAACCTACCACATTCCCGGGGATCTGACCACGGCGAGGGTCGACTGGGCATCCGTGGTTTTCAAACACGCTCGTCTTTGAGGATCTCGTGGAAACGGAACAAGCCGGGCAGTGGATCTCGAGGGGCTCGGAAAGGCCGGTTCCTCATGGTAGTGGATTGTTTCGGGCCGAGAGAGGACGGTTTTCTTGCAAGAGCACTTGACAGGGGTCTCGACTCTGTTATGATACAAGCGTCCCCGGGTTCAAGACTCCCAGTCTTTTATGGGCGGTCTGATCGGGGAGGGATCGTTTTTCCATGACGATGATGCCTGGGGGCAGAGGGGGGAGACGTGAACAAGGACCTCTTGAATTTCTTCCTTTCCAACTACGGCCGGGGCCGGGTGGCTCTTGTAGGCACCTCTGACCTGATCGGGGAGGCTGTCAGGTCGAGCCAGAGGAGACTGACACGCGATGGCGGTCCTTCTCTTTGGTCACACGCCTTCATACTTGGGGAGATGCGCCCTGATCGACGGGGCCCCCAGGGACAAGTGGGACGCAGCCCCTATATCTTTGAAAGCGACCTGCAGATCCATCCCCAGCGGGTGCAGATCCGCAACGGTGCCCAGGAAAACTGGGTCGGCAAATGGTGCTCCGAACAGGTTGAGCATGCGGCCATCCTCGACTTCGATCTATCCGTGGGCGAGGAGGATATGGTTTTGGGTACTGCCCTGCAACTCTGCGACGAGCAGCTCCAGTACCCGATTTTGGAGCTGGTGGGAACATGGCTGGCCATCATGACAAGGCGGCTATGGGCGACAAACCCCTTTGACGATCCCCATGCCATGTTCTGCAGCGCCTTTGTGCGCCACTGCTATCGGGAGACGGGAAGGGATTTCCTGGGTGAGGAGGTCTCCCTGTCCAATACGGCACCCGAGCATGTGGCCCAGAGCGCTCCCTTCCACGCGGAGTGGCACAAGACATAGATCCTGCCACAGCCCCCTTTCACCCAGGCGGTATTTTCCAATTCATTGGGGATGGAGCGGATCAAAAAAGAAAAACCGTGAAGTCACGGACTTGCAAGAATCCTGATCCAAGACGAAGGAAATTCCGGCAGAGCCCGTCTTTGACAAGAGCCCGGCCCGGGGTTAGACTAGAGTGAAACGTCGAAGTTCCAAGCTGGAGGGATCTGCCTTGAGGCGATATCTCATGTGACTTTGCGTCCAGCCCTCTTTGCCGTTCTTTGCGGACCACCTTCGCTGTCCAGCATTCGCCCTGTTTCTCTAGCTTCCCGCTGTTTCCCGGCCGGTCCCAGGGGGCCTGAGATAAGGGTTCATCATGACCGCTCTTTCTGGTCTGAGAAGAAGCCATCCGAGGCCTGAGCTGCAGAGGATCGTATCCTATTTCCATCGAGGCAAGCGGTTTCTCACGGTCACTTTGAATTTGGGGCTTGGCGGCATGAAGATCAGAACCCCGTACCACATCCCCGAGTGTAGAAACCTGGGTTTCAGGCTGGTCCTGGCCGGGCAATCTATCCGGCTGAGGGGAAAGGTGGTTTATAGTCGTCTTCTCTCGGATCACGAAACAGTATCAGGGGTCCAGTTTCTTGGGCTTTCCAGGAAGGCGGAAGCCGCTCTGCGCCGGGAGCTCTCCGGTCTGGTCGGATCATTCAGAATGGCAGAGACAGGCCACACAAGGCCCGATGAAAGAACGGGAAATGACAGGTGAGGGAGAATAGGCACGGTTCCAAAGAGCGAGTATCCCGTACCCCTTGTTGGGACTTGACGACTCCTCAGTCAAAAGCCACGGGACGGCAGGGATCGAGAAAGTGGGCCAGGACATCGTCGAGGTGCCTTCTGTTTGTGCGGTTGGTCGACAGGGGAGGCAGGTCGTCGAACCTGAAGAAATCGACGGCCGCAGTCTCCTCGCTGGGCCTGGCTTCACCTCCGGTAATATCGCACAGAAAAACGATCTTGTAGGCATGATAGAATTCCAGCGGTCTCCCGCTTCGGTTGGCATCGTAGACGCCGATTATCCTTTTGGGTGAAACCTCGAAGCCACTCTCCTCCCACACCTCCCTTGCGACCATTTCGGAGGGAAGTCGCCCGACATCGGCCCATCCCCCAGGCATGCACCAGAGTTCGTCCGACCTTTCCTGGACGAGGAGAATCCTCCCGTCTTGTATGACGGCTCCCCGGACATCGACCTTGACCGTCGCATAGCCCGGCTGAGAGAGAAAGTTTTCCACCAGCGCGTCCTTGGGGAGTCCTGAATGGGTGTGAACGATCTCAGCCGCGATCTCCATCAGGCGCCGGTAGCGCTGGGTCTCATATGTGTTGCTGCTATAGGTGAGCCCGGTTTGGCTCAGAGCCTGGATCTCGCGGGCCCACTCGAGCCAGGCAGGAAGCCTTTCTTCAGTCATCGATCTTCCTCATCACCCGGTTTTCCAGGTGCGAATCGGCTGCATCCGGTTCAGCCCAGGCTTGAAAATACCTCGTTGACTATCTCGATTGCCTGCTCTATGTCGCGGGAAGCCACATCGAGGTGTGTGACCGCTCGAATCCGGGTGTGGCTTACGGGCAGCATGAGAACCCCATTCCCCTCGAGACGATGGGTGAGTTCTCCTGCATCCGTCCCGGTTCCGGATACGTCGAAGATGACGATGTTGGTATCGACCTCCGCCGGGTTCACAGCCACCCCTTTGACTCCATGGAGGGCCGTTGCGAGTCTTCTGGCGTTGTCGTGGTCGTCTTTGAGCCTGGCTATGTTGTGTTCGAGGGCATAGATGCCCGCTGCGGCGAGAATGCCCGCCTGACGCATGCCGCCTCCGACCATCTTTCTGTACCGATGGACTCTGTCTATGAGTTCGGATGAGCCGGCAACCACGGATCCCACAGGGCACCCCAGCCCCTTTGAGAGGCAGAAGGAGACAGAGTCGAAGTAACGGGCGTATTCTCTTGCCTCGATTCCGGAGGCGACTGAAGCATTGAACAGCCGGGCCCCGTCTAGGTGCATGGGAATCCCGGCCTCGCGCGCAACCTCGTGAATTCTGATGATCTCTTCAAGGGGATAGACAGACCCGCCTCCCCGGTTGTGGGTGTTCTCGAGGCAGATCAGCCCGGTACGTGCAAAGTGGTGGTCCGCGGGCCGGATTGCTTCCCTCACCTGCCGGCTTTCCAGAATCCCTCGCCTCCCATCGATAGGGTGAACCAGAACCCCTGAAAGGGCAGCAACGCCCCCCGATTCAAAGTTGAAGGTGTGGCAGTTCCTGTCGGCAATGATTTCGTCACCATGATGGGTCTGGGCCATGATAGCCAGTTGGTTGGCCATGGTACCGGAACAGACAAAGATGGCCGCTTCCTTACCGAGTAACTCGGCGGCCATGGCCTGGAGTGCATTGACAGTGGGGTCTTCACCAAATACGTCGTCACCCACCTCCGCCTCGGCCATGGCCCTTCGCATCTCAGGGGTCGGTCTGGTAACGGTGTCACTCCTCAAATCGATGGGCCTGTTCATGATGGTTCCTCACAATCGGCTTTTAGGGAAATGTATAGGTGGGAGCAAGGTGGTGTCAAGGGCCACTGCGCGGGCTTGAGGATCAGGGGGGAAAGGTCTTCCCCTGGCAAAAAAGAAAAAAACTGTGAGGTCGGATACTTGCAAAACCCCTGGCCGAAGGGTTGGGAAGCTCCGGTCGAGACCTGCGAGGCCGTACGGAAATTCGGGACTGACCCGTTGAATCAATTCTGGCATGCTCCCTCAAAGTGCGGTTGACTCTGGTTCTTGTCTTGGAAAATTTGTGGTTGACATTTCGGGAAATACCTGCTTTATAGTATAACTGACGGGAGGGAGGCGTGGAGAGTAGGTATACCAATGGTTTCCAAACGGAGGGCCCAGGGATGCCTTAAGGGTAGTGGTTTCCTGAAGGCTCACCTGCCTCTGTTTGCCGGCTGGGAAAAAAGGTAAGGGAGGAAAACTGTATGACCAAGGCTGAACTGATTTCATCGATAGCGAAGGATGCAAAGATTACCAAGGCAGCAGCGGAGAAAGCGCTGAATTCTCTGACAGGAGCGGTGACAAAGGCCTTGAAGAAAGGGGATAGGATTACTCTGACCGGTTTTGGAACTTTCTCGACCTTGAAGAGAAAAGCACGGAAAGGCCGGAACCCGAGGACAGGCAAAGAGATCAAGATAGCGGCGACGAGGGTGGCCAAGTTCAAACCGGGCAACAAGTTGAGGAAGGCCGTGAAATGACAGCACCTGAGGGACTGTTTCCCTCTCCTCAGTCTTTCTGAGTCTTCCTGGTACCTCTCTTCTCCATCTGAGCGCCTCTGTCTCCCGTTCTTCACGCCGGCAGGAATAGAAGGGTCTTGGGGCGGAGAGGTTGCAACCTTACAGGTAATGAGACTCGGAGGTAGGGTCATGGAAAATCGCCTTTTGGGGAACGGGAGAGTTTCCAGAGCACTGAAGGGAGTCCTGGTTGTGGGACTGGTCGTCTTTGTGGTGATCGGTCCCGCGGGCGTTTCGTGGGGTGGGCAGCCCGAAGGTGCGAGGGTCGAGGACATCGTAGACCTTCTGGTGATGCGACCGCTGGGTGTCATAGCTACCCTGGCCGGGACAGGCCTTTTCATTGTGACCCTGCCTTTCACCGTTCCCACACGGAGTGTGGACAAATCGGCCCAGCGCTTTGTAGTGGCCCCTTTCAGGTACACCTTTTCAAGACCCTTTCCTGACAAGAACCTCTAGACGGGGCCGTCCTCTCACCAGCCGGTGTCTCTGATGGGATCGGGCCTGTGCGCGCGGGCAGGACTGCCCCTTTTCTATGTCAACGGTGGCGTGTGGTTCCTCCCGAGTAAACCTCACCTGGTTCGTCCTCGAAGGTTCGGAACGGGCATGTCTTTAGTCTCCCCCTGGTGGACAGGCCCGACCCTACATCACCCCTGGAGATCGAAGAGTCAGGAAGCTCCGCCTTCCGGGAGTTCTTGAATTACCGGCATTTTTCTGTTAGTTTTTAGCGGTTTTACCCCAGGAAAGAGAATATGAAACAGATCGTACTTGGTACGGCGGGCCATATCGACCATGGAAAGACCGCCCTCATAAGGGCCTTGACCGGGATCGACACGGACCGCCTGAAAGAGGAGAAGGAACGGGGGATCACCATCGAACTGGGCTTTGCCTCTCTCACCCTGCCCAGCGGGCTCCTTATGGGGATCGTCGATGTTCCGGGTCATGAGAAGTTCGTCAAACATATGGTGGCCGGTGCATGGGGAATCGATGTCGTGGCTTTGGTGGTGGCTGCGGACGAGGGAGTCATGCCCCAGACTCGTGAACATCTCGATATCTGCCGATTGCTTAACGTAAAGAAGGGACTGGTGGTCATAACCAAGGTCGATCTCGCAGATGAGGAATTGATCCAACTCGTCGAGGAAGATGTCCGGGAGTTTGTGAGGGGAACGTTCCTCGAGGGTGAGCCCATTATCAGGGTTTCCTCCCTCACGGGCGATGGGATAGATGATCTCCGCAAGGCCTTGGAGAAGCTGGCCGATGAGACCGAAGAGCGTCCGGCAAACGGGCTCTTCCGACTCCCCATCGACCGGGTCTTTGTCATGAAAGGGTTCGGAACCGTGGTTACAGGAACCATGGTCTCGGGACGTGTCCACGTGGGCAGCATGGTGCAGGTCCTGCCGTCGGGTCATGAGGCCAAGGTGAGGGGGATTCAGCTCCACAATCGGGCGGTCAGCGAGGCAAGAGCGGGCCAGAGGGCTGCCCTGAATCTCCAGGGTCTGGACAAGACAATGATCAGGCGGGGCGAGGTGGTCTGCCATCCAGGGACGCTCCAGCCGACCCAGGTTCTCGATGGTGAATTGGAACACCTGGAGTCTTCGCCGCGGCCTCTGAGGAACAGGGTCCAATTGCGATTCCATATCGGAACGAGTCTCGTCCCGGCCCGGATCATCCTGCTCGACCGGGAAGCCCTGAACCCGGGCGAGAAGTGCATGGTACAGCTCCGTCTTGATGCTCCTGTTGTCGCTCTACCCCAGGACCGATTCGTTATCCGAGGGTCGTCTGCCGTGCAGACTCTGGCGGGAGGAGTCATTCTCAACAACCATCCTCTCAGGCACAGGCGGCTCGATCCTGCTGTTGTTGAAGACCTGGTTCGCCTGCGGGACGGAGAACTCGGAGACGTGATCACCTACCACATCCGCCAGAGCGGGTATGGCGGGCTATCCTTTTCGGAGCTGTGGGGCAGGATCGGCAATGCTTCTGATGAGGCAATCCGCCAGACACTGGAGAGGTTGGTCCAGCGCAAGGAGATCGTCGCCGTGGGGGGTGACGGGACCCGGTATGTACACAGCGGTATCTATCAAGCTTTGGAAGAGGAAGCCCTCAAATGCCTGGAAGATTTCCACCGGAAGTCCCCCATGGCTCTGGGGCTTTCCAAAGAGGAACTGAAGACGAAGCTCCCCAAGTCGATGGGGTCTCGGCTGTTTCAGATGCTTCTCAGGGAAATGATCGGGACAGGGCGGGTGGTCCTGGATGGAGAGAAGATCCGGTTGTCGGGCCACCGTATATCGGTCAAGGAGGAGTTCCTCGAGCAGGTGGAAGGAGCGATCCGAGATGGAGGTTTGCAGCCACCCTCGGTGAGAGAGTTGGTCGAGAGGTTCTCCGTGACCGCGCAAGGCCTGAAAGACCACCTGGAACTGCTGGTGAATCGCGGAGCATTGATTCGGGTGAAGGGAGACCTCTATTTCCACAGGGAAGCGGTTCTTCGGCTGAAAAGGGATCTTTTGGATTTCATCCGCGCCAACGGCGAGATCACCACCCCCCAGTTCAAAGACCTGACAAGGGTCTCCAGGAAGTTCGCCATCCCGCTCCTGGAGTATTTTGACAGCATCAAGGCAACCATTCGTGTGGGGGACAAGAGGATTCTCAGGGGCGGCTCCGGGTGAGGACGCCGTTGCGCGAGAGATCGAGACTTGATATGGGGCCGGAAAGAGCGGTCCTTCGGGCCGGGGCCCTGAAGAAGCAGGGGACCTGATGGCGCGTTTCCGTTTTTCTGATGGAATAGAAGTAAGATCCCAGCGAAATCAATACAAGCGGTACGATGTCTTTCTGTGCCGGCAGGAGGGTCACAGGGCCTTCGGCTCCCGCGTGTCGGTCTATCATGTGCTGAGGGAGAAGCAGTGCTACCCGGGGGGATGCCTTGGTTTCGCATGGAAATGCCTCCGCCTCAACAAGGGGCTCTCATGCCCGAGAGGCATGCACCATGTGGGGAAGATGTGCTTTGGGTGCAAGTTCTTTGTAGACGAAAAGATCAACTACCGACCAGAGGTGCTTCTTTCTCCCGAGGAGTTCGATGCTTTCAGGGAGGAACTGCGGGAGTTTGAACGGTGGGTGGAAGATCACCGGGGAAGAGAGGTCAACTGTTCGGGGACGGTATTGTCGGTAAAACCACATTTGACCATCGATCCCTCTCGAAGCTGGCGGCCCTCCTTCCACGGGTTTCTGGCGGTCATCGCGGATGGTTTTGTAGACATGGTCCATTTCGAGGATTCCTGTTACGTGAGGTTGGGTAGTCGAGCCCAGGAGAGGTATCGCTTCAGACCCGGGGATCGGGTCGACCTGTACGGCCGTTTTAAAGAAGACAGGGGAAGAATAATACTGACAGGGGTAAATCGAGTGGAGGTCGAGCACCGGTCTGAAGGCCTCTGGTGGAACGAAGCCCGGGCACGAGTAGCCCTCCACACGGGGAAGATACTCGAAGGACAGCCGCGGAAATGTCTCGATTGCAGGAATGGTTGTCTCATCGATGTCAGACCCGCCCGGGGATGGGAGACAAGGTCTCGTCGCATACTCTTCTGCCTGGAAGGCATCGAGGACCCCTCGCTTTGCACCCGTGTGGAAACCGGAGAGGAGATCCGAGAGGGGTGCGGTATCCGGACAGGAGCATGCACAGGGAATGGAGGTTTGACGGTTCACCAGGATGCTGCAATGAATCAGGCGCTGGTTACTCGTTGAGATGGGGGAATCTGCGGGGAGAGACGTGGAAAGGGCACTTCTTCTCAACTCTACCTTCATGCCCCTCCGAATTGTCTCATGGAAAAAAGCCATAATCCTGATGGCCCTGAGAAAGGCGGAGGCCATCGAAGTCTATGACAGAGAGATTCACACGGTCTCCCTGTCCATCCCCTTGCCTTCGGTGATCCGGTTGTTCAAGTTCGTCAGGATTGGAGACCAAGAGGTCCGTTTCACCCGGCATAACATCTATCTGCGAGACCAAGGCCGGTGCCAGTACTGTGGGCGCAGGTTCAATCTGAGAGATCTCACCTATGACCATGTAATTCCCAGAGCCAGAGGGGGAACGGCTACGTGGGAAAACATCGTCACATGTTGCCGGTCCTGCAACCTGAGAAAGGGCGGGAGGACCCCGAAGGAAGCCGAAATGACTCTCATAAGGAGGCCGGTGAAGCCGAAGTGGTTGCCCATTCTCGACGTGGCGATGGAGATCCATAGGGCACCGAAAAGCTGGCGGAACTATCTTCCAGAGGGAAGGTTGTTTCCTCTTTTCTTTGACCGTTCCGCGGAGTGAGTCATCCCAATGGGAAGGCAGACGAAGAGGAGAGAGAGGTCTATGGATCGGCTCTGGGCCCCGTGGCGGATTGAGTACATACTTTCCGAGAAGAAGGGGGAATGCATATTCTGTGTCAAGCCCTCCAGGAGTGGAGACCGGAAAAGGTTGATCCTCTACCGGAGTCAGTGGTCCACGATTATGATGAACCGGTTCCCATATACGAGCGGCCATCTCATGGTGGCTCCTATGAAACATACCTCGAACCTGGACGACCTGACACCCGAGGAGCTGACCGACCTCTTTCTGGTGTTGAGAAAGGCGGTTTCCCTCCTGAGGAGAGCCATCGCCCCGGAGGGTTTCAATATCGGTATGAATATCGGGCAGATTGCAGGGGCTGGGATTGCCGACCATCTCCATTTCCACGTGGTTCCCAGATGGAGCGGCGATACCAATTTCATGCCCGTTTTGAGCGGAACAACGGTCGTACCCGAGTCCCTCGACAAGACCTTCGGGAAGCTCCTTTCCGTGCTGAAGGAGATGGACCGAGAGAAGTGAATGAAAATCCTGAGAACACTCCTCTACGGGCTGCTCCTGGCGGCTACGATCACGTTTTCATTGAAGAATTATGAAAGCGTCCGGTTAAGGTACTTCCACCTGATCGACTCTGTCGAGCTTCCCCTGTTTTTGGCCGTTCTGCTTTCTGTTCTCTTCGGGATGGCGGCCGGTGGTTTGCTGGACGCGGTTATGCGTCTCCGGCTCAGGAGGGCGATCCAGAGGGAGAAGAAGACGATGGAGGAGCTTGAGAAGAAGACGGCGGCGCTGAGAAGCGTCGTACTGTCCCTTTCCAAGGAGTAGTCGTGGATTTTTTCGACCCCCAGGCAGAAGGAGTGATAGGCGCTCGGGATATGGTAAGACATCTCGTTCTACCGAGGTCTTCAGGGGATGAGGTCCTCGAGTTGCCGCCCAGAGCGATCGTGACATTCAGCTCGAGGATGCTGGACGGCCTTGTTCGAGGTTGCAGTGCAAGGAGATGCGAGGCGTGGCGAAGGCGGAATCCGAAGCTCTTTCTGGCCGGGGCAGGGACGGAGCGGCTGGTTTTGACAATGTCTCCATACGGTAGTCCTGCGGCCGCGATGCTCCTCGAGGAGCTCATAGCCTTCGGAGTCAACCGGGCTCTGTTTCTCGGTTATTGCGGATCGATCCAGGAGAGCCTCGGCCTCGGGGATATGGTTCTACCCTCCCTCGCGTTGCGCGAAGACGGTACCTCGTATCACTACCTGCCTCGAGGGGTGGAGTGCCGGCCCGATAAAGAGCTTTTTCTCAGCCTGGAGCAGTACCTGGAGAGAAGGGGTGTGAGTATCAGAGCCGGGCCGGTGTGGACGACGGATGCCCTCTACCGTGAAACGAGAGACAAGATAGAGGATTACCGTACCAGGGGGGTACTGGCGGTGGAGATGGAGATGTCCGCCCTGTTTGCCGTCGCATCGTTGCGGATGATCGGTGTTGTCGCCCTCCTGCTCGTTTCCGACTTGCTCTCCCGTGACGCCTGGACACCGGGTTTCTCGGATCCCAGGCTGTTGGACAGGGAGCGGTTGGTCAACAGAATCGTTCTCGACTGGATGGGAGGGAAGGGGTGAACGGGGGGCCGGCCGGTTCTTTCCGACGCGGGATTGCCGGAAGAGGACGACTGCATCCCTTTTGTCGGGCAGGAGAGCAATATCGGAGGTTTGTGCCGGGGCGTTGGGCCCCGGCCGGGATGGTTCCCGGGGCAGAGGCGAGTCACTACGGGAGTGAAAGGAGTATAGAGAGATGAAGGTCGATTTGAAAATCACCAATTGTCGTATCGTCAAACCGGACCAGACTCTGTCTGCGGGCCTGGCCATAAAGGATGGCCAGATTGTGATGATCGCCCCTGACCACTTGCTGCCCGAGGCAGTCAGGGAAATCGATGCCGGAGGAGACTACGTGCTGCCTGGGTTCATTGACCCTCACATGCATGTGGATTGGCCTGACTGGGATCTGGTGGAAGCGACCGAAGCCTCGACAAAGGCCGCTGCTGCCGGTGGATATACCACGGTGATCGACTTCCTCAGTTGTCCAGGAAGCCTGGCGGAGTTCTTCACCGAGGCCAAGACCGTCTTCGAGGCCCACTCGTACGTGGATGCCGGTTTTCACATGGCGATCTTCACGGTTGACCAGATAGAGGAGATTCCGAAGATGGCGGATCTGGGGGTCTCTTCCTTCAAGTTTTTCCTTCCCTACAGGGGATCTGAGGTCGTGTTGCCCCTTGTGGGGATCGACGACGGAATCGTCTACCTTGGATTCAGAGAGATCGCCAAATTGGGATACCCGGCCAGGGCCCTGGTTCACTGCGAGAACATAGAGATCGTCTTCAAACTGAAAGATCTGTTCATGAAGGCAGGCAGTGAAGCCCGGGTGACCTGGGATGACGTGCGGCCTCCTGTCTGTGAGTATGAGGCGATAGGGAGGATGGTCGCCTTCTCAGAAGACACCGGCTGCCCCTTCTACATCGTCCACATGAGTACCAAGGAGGGAGTAAGGGAGTTGAAGAAGGCAAAGGAGAGAGGGATAAGGGCCACGGGTGAGACGTGCGTGCAGTATCTCACCCTCACGGCGGACGATGTGGACAGGACCCTCGGCAAGGTGAATCCTCCACTGCGCAAGGACAGGGTTCATGCTGAGAGACTTTGGGAGGCCTTGGAGGAAGGGATTATCGAATGTATCGGCTCTGACCATGCCCCCTGCGCCAGGAAACACAAGACCGATTTCTGGACAGCCACTGTGGGGATGGCCGGAATCCAGACGCTCATACCGGTCCTGTTGAGCGAGGGGGTCAACAAGGGGAGGATTACGATCAACAAGGTGGCGGAAGTGTGCAGCTACAACGTTGCCAGGAACTTCGGGCTGCTGCCCCGCAAGGGGGTCATAGAGGTGGGGGCGGATGCCGATCTGGCTGTCGTGGACTTGACCAAGAAGTCCACGGTCCGGGCGGACAGGCTCTATCACATATCGGACTTCAGCCCCTTTGAAGGTTGGGAATTGACGGGTTCGGTTCGATACACGATTCTCAGGGGGAGGGTGATCCTTGAAGACGGCGAGTTTACAGGTAAGACCGGTTTGTCGAAATTCATTCCCAGGCCGCTCAAGAACCGCCGGGATTAGCCCGGTTTCTGGAAGCCGTCAAGGGGAGATGTATCGGGCGTTCCTGACTTTTGAATAAGGTCCCTGTCCCCGAGCGACACTGCGGAAGAGGTGGGGTACCCATCGAGGGGAACCGGCGTTTTTCGGTTACGACCAACCGACCCCCGGTAAGAATCCTTGCTCGAAAAGTGAGGAAGCTCCAGAGACGTATTGAGCGAGGAGAGGGGACCCAGAGAGAGTCAATCCAGATCTCATACCCGACAGAGAGGAGGTATCATCATGAATCCCATCAAGCTCGAGGAGCACAACCAGCATTCCTTCCAAGAAGCCGGAATCGACAAGGCCATCCTGGCCGTGGGTTCGACCGAGAGCCACGGGGAGCACCTGCCCTTCGGATGCGACACCTTCGTCTCTTACGAAATTGCTCTGGAGGTGGCGAGCCGCCTGGACAAGACCGTAGTGGCCCCGCCCGTGTGGTACGGAATGAGCCTGCACTACCGGCACAAGCCCATGTGTATCAGCCTCTCCAACGATACCCTGACCAGGGTGATCAGGGACGTCCTCGAGTCGTTGATTTACTGGGGCATAAGGAAAGTCCTCATCATCAATGGGCACGACGGCAATATCCCCCCTATCGAAGTGGCCGCCCGGGATATCAAGCTCGAATATCCGGACATGGGTCTTGCCGTACTTGACGCCTGGTGGGTGACTGCCGGGAATCTCTTGCCTGAGGACACCTTTGAGGTCTGGAACGGCCTCGGCCACGGGGGAGAGGGAGAGATGTCCATCGGTTTGGCGATCTTTCCGGAGCTCTGTGATCCGAGTCGGGCAAAGGGCAGGATACCGGACATGGATCCAAATGTGAAGTTGATCTGGAATTTCCAGGAATTGACCGACTTGGGTGCAACAGGTGCCCCTGAAAAGGGTACTGCTGAGAAGGGCAGAAAGATGAAGGAAGTTCTGGTCGATTATCTTGTGGGATTTGTCAAAAGGATGGAGAAACAGAACTGGAGATACACAAGAGAGTAGCCTGAACGCGTCGACCTGGAACAACAGGCAGGGGGGGAATCTGCCGTGATGTCCCTCTCTCCTCTCACCGGCCGACCCGAGAATCCTTGACCCTTCGTTCCAAGCATTCCCCATCACGGGGGATCCGGCAAGGTACCTTTGTGCCTTTCTCCTGTGGATCCGAGCAGGCGCCTGAACCACTGCCCGAGACCTTGAAGGGTCAGATTCCCTCCCACTATCCCCTGTGGCCTCCACAACATGATCACGATCAAGAGGCTCGCATAGACCAACTCAATCAGGCCGTAGAGTCTGAGGCTCTCCTCGAGAGGCTTGAGGGCGTAACCTAGGGTGATGAGCAGCGCGGCTCCCACCACGGGGCCGATCATGGTACCGGCACCGCCTATGACAAGCATGATAACGATTTCGAAAGTCATGGTAAACGAAAACTCATAGGGCCGGATGGCTCTGGCAAGGTGGGCGTAGAGCCCTCCGGCCACCCCCGCGAAGAAGGCCCCGATAACGAAGGACAGGAGTTTGTACTTCACCAGATTTATCCCCTGTGACTGGGCAGCCGTCTCGTCGTCCCTTATGGCCATCATGGCCCGTCCATAGGAGGAATTTATGATTCTCCAGATCACATAGACCGTGATAAGAGCCCACACATACACCCACCAGACATTCGTATAGTGCGGGATCACCTGGATTCCCGCCGAACCCCTGGTAAGCCATTTCAGGGTCTTGGCCATGGTAGTGATGATGACCATGAATCCCAGGGTCGCAACGGCCAGATAGTGCCCCCTCAGCCTCAGGACCGGGGCGCCTATGAGGACCGCTCCGAAGGCCGCGAGGATCCCGGCAACGAGGATGGCCGGCAGAAAAGGCCACTGATAGCCCTGCCCCCCGAGCAGTGCCGGGAGGAGGGGGAGATCATAGGCCTGCCTCAGGGAGACGGGGAACGTCAGGAGAGTCGAGGCGTAAGCCCCTATGGCCATGAACCCGGCGTGTCCCAGGGAGAAAAGGCCGGCGTATCCGTTGGTCAAGTTCAGACTCACTGTGGCGATTATGTAGATGCCCATCACAGAGATGATGTACATGAGGTATCGGCTGAGCACGAGATGGGCGCCGCCCAGCAAGAGGAAGAACAGAACAATGGCGAGAAGGGCTTTGAAGTGGCCCGGGATCGCTTTTCGTTCTCTTGCGGTAGTCCTGTTGTTCATACCTTCGCTCTTTCGCCCATGATCCCAGAGGGTTTGAGGAGTAAGACGAGTATCAGTATGGCAAAGACTATTCCATCCCTGTATTCGGCATAGCCAGGGGGAAGCAGGGCTACTGAGAAGGTCTCTGCGATGCCCAGTACATAGCCCCCCACCATGGCCCCCGGAATACTGCCAATACCTCCGATCACCACGGCCACGAAGGCTTTGACCCCGGCCATGAACCCCATGGCGTAGGATATCTGCCCGTATTTTCCGCCCCACATGAACCCCGTTATGGCCGCAATGGCCGATGCCAGGACAAAGGCAAGGCCGATCACCCGATTGATATCGATGCCCACTAATCTGGCCGTCTCTCCGCTCTCTGCGATGGCTCTCATGGCGATACCTACCTTTGTCTTCTTCACGAAGAGGGCGAAAAAGACCATGATGCCCACAGAGACCAGTAGGATGAATATATCGATCGTGAGGAAGGTAACCCCTCCCGCGGTCTGGTTGACTTGGCTCAGGAAAGGGGGAGGCCGGAACGCATACGGCTGCGGCGAAGCCAGCATCTTCACCAGGTTTTCTATGAAGATGTAGAAACCGAGAGAGGTGATCAGAAGTGCGACCTCAGGACCTCCCCTGATCTTCCTGTACGCTACCAGGTCGAGGAGGATCCCGGTGATGCCGCCGAATATGACCACCAGGGCTATCGCAGCCAGAAAGGGGAGGTGGAGCGAGACAAAGAGCACGTAGAAGCAGAAGGCGCCGATGGTTATCACCGCTCCGTGGGCGAAATTGATCAGCCTCAGGATGCCGTAAATCACTGTCATTCCAAGGGCCAGCAACGCGTACATGCTGCCCAAGACGGTCCCGTTCAATACCTGCTGTGCAATGTAGCCTGATGCATACATGGATCAACCACCGAGATAAGCCTTCTTGATGTCCTCGTTTTCCATTATCTCTTCTGGGCGGCCCTGCATTGCAATCCGTCCCGCCTCCATGACGTACACATAGGTGGCCAGTCGGAGTGCGATATTGACGTTCTGCTCCACAAGGAGGATCGTGAGGCCGGCCCCCAGTATTTTCTGGATGGCATCATAGACACCCCTGACGGTCAGGGGGGCAAGGCCCAGAGAGGGTTCGTCCAGAAGAAGCAGTTTGGGCTGGCTCATCAGCCCTCTCCCAAAGGCAAGCATCTGCTGCTCACCTCCACTCAGAGTACCGGCCAGCTGGGATTCCCTCTCTTTCAGCACGGGGAAAAGATCGTATATCCATTGCATATCCTTCTTGATCCCCTCGGTATCCCGCCTGTGATAGGCTCCTATGACGAGGTTTTCCTTGACCGTCAGAGTGGTGAAGATCTGTCTTCCCTCGGGTACCAGGACAATGCCCATCCTCACCCGTTTGTCCGCCGAGAGTCCGGTCACATCTACCCCATCGTATAGGATGGTACCCTTCTTAGGGCGGAGCACACCCACCGTGGCCTTAAGGGTCGTACTCTTGCCGGCGCCGTTTGCTCCCACCAGAGCAACGATCTTTCCGTCGCCGACTCTCAGGGACACACCCTCTATGGCCGGAATAACGCCGTAGTGTACATCTAGGTCACTGATCTCAAGCAATGCGATCGTCCGCTCCCAGGTACGCCTCGATGACCCTCGGATCGCTCCTGATCTCCTCGGGCGTTCCTTCGGCGATCAGAGCACCGTGGTCGAGGACCTGGATCTTCTCGGCCAGTCCCATAAGGAAAGGCATGCGATGTTCTACGATGATCAGAGTCAAAGAACGCTTCCTGTGGATATCTCTCACCAGTTCGGCCAGGTCTTCGGATTCCCTGGGATTCATGCCGCAGGTGGGCTCATCGAGGAGCAGGAGCCTAGGGCCGGAAGCAAGGGCCACGGCGATTCCGAGCTTTCTCTGAAGGCCGTAAGGCAGATTGCCGGCCGCCACATTCCTGAACTCGATCAATCCGAACATGTCGAGGAGATCTTCGATGAGAGACTCCAACCTCTTTTCCTCTCTCAGGAATCCCGGAAAGGACAACAGCGCGCTCAGCAGGCCGTAGTTCAGGCACGTGTGGTATGCTATTTTCACGTTCATCGCCACACTGAGATCCCTGTACAGGCGCAGGAGCTGGAAGGTTCTCCTTATCCCTCTTTCTGCCACCTGATCGGGTCTCCAGCCGGTGATGTCAACACCGTCAAAACCGATGATTCCCCTGTCGGGTTTGAAAAGGCCGGTGATAAGATTGAAGATCGTGGTCTTCCCCGCTCCGTTGGGGCCGATCAGCCCGAATATGCTCCCCTGGGGGAGTTCCAGGTGGTAGTTGTTGACCGCTTGCAGACCCCCGAAAGACTTGTCCAGATTCTCTATTCTGAGCAGCACCGACATGACCAACTGATAATCCTTAAACGGTTTTTCGTGGAGCGGTCAAGCAGGGGAGGAAGCCGCCGGTGAGCGGCTTCCTCCCCCTTGCCTCTTACTTAGACAAGTCAGGCGGGGACAGGTATTCAGGGGTGACCTTGGCGATGGTGTTGAACTTGCCTCCCTCGACCTTGAGAAGGGCCACGGATTTATCAGGGACCCTGCTTCCAGGCCTGTAACTCACGGTTCCTGTGACGCCTTGGAATTCCCTCACAAGAGAGAGTCCTGCGCTGACCTTCTTCGGTTCTGCAGAGTTGATCTTCTTGATCGCCTCGGCGACAAGTCCCATGGCATCATAGCCCAGGGCTGCAAAGGCATTCTCGGGTTTGGTCCCCCATTTCTTCTCGTAGGCTTTCACGAAATTCACGACCACAGGCGCCTTGTCCTCAAGGGAGACGTGGCTCGTGAAGATCACTCCTTCCGCATACTTGCCGGCGACCTCGACAAGGAGGGGGGTATCAAATCCATCTTCGCCGATGATCGGCAGGGTCACGCCCCCTTCCCTGATCTGCTTGACAATCAGCCCGCAGTTTCCCGGGACACCGCCCACGTAGACGAAATCGACCTTTCCTGCATCCTGCTGGGCTTTGAGTCTGGTCACCAGAGCGGAGTAATCCTTCCACTCTGTCTCAAAGTAGTCTTTGTAGACTACTTTTCCTCCGTAGTGGTTGAACGAGTCATCAAAATAGGTGCACACGGCGATGCTGAAGTCACAGGCCGAATCTATCCAAACCGCGGCGTTTCGCAGATTCATAGTCTCGGTCGTGTACTTGGCGACCGCTCCGGCCTGTGCATTGTCTCCGAAGCAGGCCAGCCAGGCTCCGGTTCTCTCGGGAATACGCGGATGAGTTGCCCCGGCCGTGATAAAGGGTATCCTGTACTCCCTCGCAATTGGAGCAGCAGTCAAGACCCAGTGGGTGTCACAGTAGCCGATGATGGCAGAGGCCCCCGACTCGGCAAGGCGGATCGTGGCTGCAACGGTTTCCGCTTCATCCGCCTTTGTGTCGATGCAGTTGGCCTCGACCTTCCTCCCCAAGAGGCCGCCGGAGTCGTTGATCTTGTCGACAGCCAACTGGATGGCTTTCCATGCCGGCTCGTCTATGGAGGCCCAAGGACCGGTTAGGTTCATGAGGACACCGATCTTGATAGGCTTCTCAGCCGCTTGAGAGTAACCGAAACCCATAATCACCACAATCCCGACAACCAGTAGAGCTATTCCCCATCTTTTCATACCGGACATCTCGTTCCCTCCTTTCTCTAAAGATGAGCTTTGAATGAGATTCGGAGACTACTGCTGAAGTGCTCCCACCTCCCTCCTTGTTTGGCTTGCCCGGTTCTCCGGGTTTTGGCGCAAGCAAAACCAACCGTATCGTTTATACTACACCCGCTGATCAAGATCAAGGGCTATCTGCGCATATCCGACGACCTTGTCGATCTTCAGCCCAAGGAGCCGTGCCATGAGGACCATCGGTCTTCACTTGCGACTGTTCATCACATAGAAGGGGTCAAAATCCAGCTTCTCCCACCCCTCATACCACTTGTGGTAGTATGGTTTGATCCTCTGCAGCGTTTCGGCAAAGGACCTTTGATCCGGGCCGATTCCCCTGGATGCCTGTTTTCGGACTTCCTCGTAGAGGCCGTCCACGTCCACGGTGAGGAGCCTCCGGTCTTCCATGATCACCTTCCCCCCGACGATGGCGGTGTTGACGTGGACCCCTTTTGCGCGGTTGATGAAGATTTCAGCGATGTTCAACTCCGGAGACACCCAGGGATCCTCCATGATCTGTTGAAGGTCCACGAGAATCATGTCTCCTTTCATGCCCTCCTTGAGGGCGCCGAGTTCCCCTCCGAAGCCGCAGACCCGGGCTGCATTGGTGGTGCCCATTTTCAGGACATCGAAGGCGTTCAGAGCGGGCGTCCTGGCCAGATCAAAGCCTGAAACCCGGTGGAGCCGGTGGATCATCCTGAGTTCCATGATGCCGTCCCCATCGTCGTTTATGGCCTTGTCGTCGATTCCCAGGGCGACGTTGACGCCGGCCTTGTAGAGATGGTAGACAGGGGAGATTCCGTTCCTCACAGCGAGGTTGCAGCTCGGATGGTGCGTGGTGGATGCACCTCTTGAAGCCAGTAGCTCGATGTCCGACTCGGTCACGAAGACAGCATGGCCCAGTGTCAGATTCTCATCCACCAGCCCGAGATCGTCGAGATGGCCGACCAGAGATTTGCCGTACTTGCGGATTCCGAACGCCTTCTGGATCGGTGTCTGCAAGGTGTGGAGATGGATCTGAATCTTTCCAAGCTGGTCTGCCCGTTCCTTGACCTGTTGCAGAAATTCATCGGTACAACCCTGGGTCCAGCTCGGACCGAAGAGAATTCTAGTCTCCTCGTCGTTGTAGCGGCCGTGGAGTCCCTCGAAGAGATCCATGTAAGCCTCCACAAAAGCCTTCTTGTCATAGTAGACCATCGGCCGTGCGAACTCCTGGAGGTCTGGGGGCAGGGTTGCGAAAAAGTCCGTATCGTCCAGGGCCAGACGATTCACGTTCCTCCCTCCGGGCGAGTATGCCAGTCGAATGCCGACCTTCTGGTACCCGCTGATCGCCTTTTCGGCGTTTTCCATGAGGTTGGGCTCTTCACCCCAGTTGTTATGGTGCATGGTGGTGCAACCTCCCTGGAGGTGGCGTACCGCGCTCATCATGGCCGATACCTCGGGATCCAGAGGAACCATGAAGGCCCAGTCGATAAGGCCGTTCTCCAGGAAGTCGAGGTCAAAACCCATCTGAGTCAGAGTCAGTCCCCAACCGTGACTGTGTCCGTCGATGAGTCCCGGCATGAGGAGTTGCTTGCCGTTCCCCTTGACGGCGGCCTGGGGGTGTCTCTCCTTGAGAGAAGCGTAGTCACCCACCTCGACGACTCTTCCTCCGGACACGTAGACCGCTCCATCGGTCAGTATTCCCTTCTCCCCTGCACCGGCATCGGTGATCACGTATTTTCCCCTCACCAGAATATCCATGTCATCCTCCCTTCCCCGGTCTGTACTGTACGGTCCAGCCACGGACTGCAGGGACAGAAAGCCGCCCGTGCTCTATCCCAAGGCGGCCCATCCCCTCTGCTGCTTATAGATACTCCTTGTCTTTCCTTTTGCCAAGGGGATGGTGTGACTCGAGTTTGCGGGCTCCCGGGGCCAAGGCACGGGGTCGTGCTTTTGAACCCCCCGAGGCGGGGGTTGAGGGTTCTTTCAGCCTCTGGTAGAATCCATGGTGTCCCTGGGTTTCCCGACTCTCAAGGAAGGGAGGGACTGCTCCTTCGGGCAGGAGAGTGGGTTGGGAGTAGTTACAGGTTTGGGCCGGGAGACCCGGAATCTGCAACGAGGAGTTCTTATGAGGAGTTACGAGAGGAGACTCGGAATACTGGGTGGGATGGGGCCTGAAGCAACGGCCGGTTTGTATCTCAACATAATAAGGCGCTGCCAGGAGAAGCTCGGTGCCAAGTACAACTCCGACTTTCCGCACATGGTTATCAACAGCGTTCCTGTTCCAGACGGTCAAATGTGGAGAGGATTTGATAGAGACCGGGTAATTGAAACGTTGCAGGAGGGTTGCCGGCTGTTGGAGAGGTCAGGGGTTGACTTCATAGTGGTTCCGTGTAATTCGGCCCATTACTTTATCGGAGCTATGCGCGAGGCGGTGGGAATATCGGTGGTCAGCCTGGTGGAGGAGACCACCAGAGCCGTGAAGCAACGGGGACTTGACGTGGTTTCAGTCCTTGGGACACGCTTCACCCTTTCAATGGGCATCTACGAACGCCACCTCCAGGACCAGGGCATAAGAGTCGTCAACCTCCTCGAAGAACAGAAGGAGGAGGTAGATAGGATCATCGTGAGAATCGAGTCCGGGGCGAGACTCCAGTCCGACAAAGCCTTTCTCAAGAGGGTGATGGAGGATTTACGGCAGAGAGGAGCACATGGGATAATCCTCGGTTGCACGGAGATTCCCTTGCTGGTCCGGCAGGAGGAAGTCTCGATCCCTCTGTTCGATACGATCGAGATTTTGGCTTCGTCGTCGTTCGAGCTCTTGACCGGAGAAAATCCTTCTTCCCGGGGGCTTGTGTAGCCGGGCGGTAACAGATCGTGTTGGGTTGGGGAGGGGGGGCGGAGGGTCGGGTTGTTTTGGACGGGGATCTCGGGAGTGAGAGGATTTTGCTTGCATTCCTTGATTTTGTGTGATATAAATATTTTGTATTCCTGGTTCACTGAGAAGGTGGGCTGTTCGGCCCGCTTTTTTATTAGGGCAAGGGTGATCCGTGATCGACGATCGCGAGATTGAGGCCAAGGTAAGGGAGATAGGAGAGCCGATTGTTCGGTTCGAAGGGATGGAACTGGTCGACGTGGAGTACCGGAGGGAGCAGAGGGGGCGGGTTCTCCGCCTGATCATCGACCGGGAGGGAGGAGTTACGCTCGACGATTGCACTTCCATCAGCCGGGAGGTGGAGAAGAACCTGGATATCGAGGGGATCCCCCCAGGGCCGTATACCCTGGAGGTCTCTTCCCCTGGGCTCAACCGGCCTCTTAAGGGGGAGGCGGATTTTCGCCGTTTCACGAATCGAAGGATCAAGGTGAGGACGGCCGTTCCCATAGAGAAGAGGAAGACTTTCACGGGGAAGCTGGTGGCGTGTCATGACGGTGTTCTCGATATCGAGTTGGAGAAGGGGATCACGCGAATTCCCCTGGATCATATCGTCAAGGCGAATCTGGAATATGATTTCTAGCGTCATCCTTTGTGAGGCGTCGTTGTTCGACGGCCAAAGAGGAGTCCAAGCCTATGCCGGGCTATGGGAGGCTTAGGGAGGAGTCGGTAGAGCCGGCCATGGCGGGGTTGATGGGTAGTTGAGAAATTCAGAAGGAGAGCGGATATGGCCCAGAACCTAAATTTCATCATCGAACAGGTGGGGAGGGACAAAGGCATCGACAAAGAAATCATCATCGAGGCTCTGGAGTCTGCAGTACTCACCGCGTCGCGTAGGAAATTCGGAGCCCAGAAGGATATAGAGGCCCATTACAATGTAGAGAGCGGTGAGGTTGAGCTCTTCCAGTTCATGAACGTGGTTGAGACTGTGGAGGATCCCGAGACCGAGATCTCCCTCGAAGAGGCTCGAAAGCTCGACGAAGGGGCAGAGATTGGAGACAGCCTGGGGGTGAAGCTGGATACCAGTAATTTTGGGAGAATCGCCGCCCAGACTGCAAAGCAGGTTATCATCCAGCGGGTAAGGGATGCCGAAAGGGAGAACATTTACAATGAGTTCAAGGACAGGAAGGGTGAACTCATCACCGGGACTGTTCAAAGAATCGAACGGGGCAACCTCTATGTCAACATCGGGAGAGCCGAAGCGGTTCTCTACTCGAGGGAGCAGGTGCCGGGAGAGTCCTACCGCCAGGGGGAGAGGATTCGGGCCTATGTCCTGGACGTCCAAAGGACCGCCAGAGGACCGATGATTTTCCTGTCAAGGACGCATCCCGGACTGTTGGTAAAGCTTTTTGAAATGGAGGTTCCCGAGATTTCAGAGGGAATCATCAGGATCGTCAGTGCGGCCAGAGAGCCGAGAGAGAGGGCCAAGATCGCGGTGTACAGTCGGGACAGCGATGTAGACCCTGTGGGGGCCTGCGTGGGGATGAGAGGTTCCAGGGTCCAGAGCGTGGTCCAGGAGTTGCGGGGAGAGCGGATCGATATCGTTCCATACGCCGAGGATCCTGCCAAGTATGTCTGCAATGCCCTGTCTCCCGCAAAGGTCTCCACGGTGTACATAGACGAAGAAAACCGATACATGGAGGTCATCGTTCCTGATGATCAACTCTCACTGGCCATAGGGAAAAAAGGGCAGAACGTCCGTCTCGCATCCAAGCTCACAGGGTGGAAGATAGACATCAAGAGCGAATCGAAGATGGAGAGGATGTCCGAAGAGGCCCGGGAGGCTCTCAAGACGATTCCAAACGTCGGGGATGTCATGTCGCGGGTGCTTTACAACGAGGGATACCGTTCGATCGAGGATATCGCCAATGCAGAGCCCGAGGAGTTGGCACGAAAGGCCGGAATCAGCCTGAAGACGGTGGAGAAGATAGTGGCTTCGGCAAGGGAGATGGCAAGGACTCCGGAAGCGGCCGAGACCGCCGAGCCTGCGGATCAACCCGGGGTCTCCCTGGGGAATCTTCCGGGCGTGGGCGCCAAGACGGTTGCCCTTCTGGAATCACACGGCTTCGAGACGGTCGCCGCGGTTGCCCGTGGTACGGCCGGAGAGTTGAGCCGAATACCGGGGATCGGGGAGAAGAGAGCGGAGAAGCTTATTCAGGCTGCCTGGGAGTTGCTGGCACAGAAACAGAATGGATAGGGACCGACATGTTCCGGTTCGAATGTGTGCCGGGTGTCGAAAGAGACGGCCGAAAGCCGAGCTGGTACGGCTGGCCCTGGATTCTGCGGGCAGGCTGGTAGTGGATCGGGAGAAGATTCTTGGCGGAAGGGGTGTCTATGTCTGTCCGTGTGAGGAGTGTTTGAATCTGGCCGTCAAGAGAAAGGGAATAGTCAGGGGTTTCAGGGGCAGGCTCAGACAGGTACCGCCTGGGGAAGTTTTGAGAGTTTTTCAGGAGGAAGGGGAATGGCGAAGATAAAGGTCCTCGATGTGGCTCAGGAAGTGGGAATGGAGGAGGATAAGCTCCTGTCCAAGCTCAAGGGGATGGGGGTCAAGATCAAGGAGAAGAAGGAAGAAGAGACCAAGGGTGAGGAGGGCTTGGCCCCGGACGAGAGAGTGATCGAACGGAATGAGATGAGAGAAGTGGTCGAGAAACGGGTCAAGCCCACGGTGATTCGCAGGAGAGTCAGGACCCTGGAGTCCAAGGAGCCTCCAGCCGAGGTGGCACCACACCCACCTGTTGAACCCGAAGATATCTCCGCCGGAGAGGAGAAGGTCGGAGTCGAGCTTCCTGAGCCCACTATGGAGGTGACTCCAGGGGAGGTTCCTCAGGAAGGTGTCCCCGGGAGTGAGGAGGCGGCGGTCGGGCCTGAAGAGGCGAAGGCCCTCGGGGTGGAATCCGAACCCGTGAGCACGAAGGCTGTGGAAGCAGAGATCGTTGTTCCGGAAGCCCCGGAGCCGGAAGAGGTCGTGGTCAAGGCGGAGACGGCAGAGGAAGAGAAGAAGGCAAAGAGGGGCAAGAAAAAAGAGAAGGAGTTACCCGGGAAACGACGTCCCCGCATTGCCATGAGAAAGGAGGATCTCAAGAAGAAACGGGACCTCTTTGAACAGCTTGTGGAGGAAGAACCAGAGGAAAAGCCGGAAGTCCAGAAGGAGGTGGTCTTCCATCCTGTCAGACGGCCCATGAAGAAGAGGGTAGTGACCAGGCCCTCGAAGAAGACGGAAATCACCATGCCCAAGGCGAGCAAGAGGGTGATCCGTATCGAAGGTGCCGTCAGTGTGGGGGAGATGGCCAAACGCATGGGAATCAAGGCCAACGAGATAATCAGGAAGCTCATGGGCCTGGGGGTGATGGCTACTATCAATCAGAGCCTGGATGTGGATACCGCCTCGGTTGTGGCGTCTGAATTCGGATACCAAGTGGAGAATGTGGCCTATGATGTGGATGCGGCGCTCCAGAGAAAGGAAGATAGGCCGGAGGACCTGGTCCCGAGACCTCCGGTGATCACGATCATGGGTCATGTCGACCATGGCAAGACTCTGCTCCTCGATGCGATCCGCCACTCCAACGTGGTGGAGGAAGAGGCAGGGGCGATCACCCAGCACATCGGTGCTTACAGTGTCGAGTTGGATGGGGGGAACGTCGTGTTCATCGACACGCCGGGGCACGAGGCTTTCACGGCCTTGCGGGCCCGGGGGGCGAAGGTGACGGATATTGTGGTTCTCGTCGTCGCTGCAGACGACGGCGTCATGCCTCAGACTATCGAGGCCATAGATCATGCCAAGGCTGCCGATGTTCCAATAGTCGTGGCCATCAACAAGATAGATAAATCCAACGCCAATCCGGACCGTGTGAAACAGAGGCTCGCCGAGCTTGGATTGGCTCCTGAGGAGTGGGGAGGATCGACCCTTTTTGCCGAAGTCTCAGCCAAGAAGAAGACCGGCATCAGAGAGCTTCTGGAGCTGATTCTCCTTCAGGCAGAGCTCCTGGAACTGAAGGCAAATCCCCGGAAAGCCGCCCGCGGGACTGTGATCGAATCGAGACTCGATAGCAGGCGCGGTCCTGTGGCCACAGTGCTCGTGCAGGAGGGGACCCTCAAGAAGGGGGATTTCTTCGTGGCGGGGACGCATTACGGCCGAGTGAGGGCCATGGTCAATGACAGGGGCAGGGCGATCACCGCTGCCGGCCCGTCCACACCCGTCGAGGTGATCGGGGCTTCCGGCGTTCCAGAGGCAGGAGAGCCTCTTGTGGTGGTGGAGAGCGAGCGGGTCGCCAAAGAAGTCGTCGCAACCAGGCAGAACCAGCAGCGCGAAAGGGAGCTTTCCCGGCTGAGCACCGTAACCCTGGAAGACCTGTACGAGAGGATGCAGAAGGGAGAAGCCAAGGAACTCAACGTGATCATCAAGGCCGATGTGCAGGGGTCTGTCGAGGCTCTCCGTGAGTCTCTGACCAAGCTCTCCACCGAGGCGGTGAAGGTCAGTGTCATCCATGGGGGCGTGGGGGCAGTTACGGAAAGCGACGTCAACCTGGCTTCCGCCTCCAAGGCCATCGTCATCGGGTTCAATGTCCGGCCCGGGATGAAGGCCATGAGTATGGCGGATCAGGAGGGGGTGGATATCCGCACCTATTCCGTTATTTATGATGCCATAGAGGATGTGAAAAAGGCCATGGAGGGCTTCCTGGAACCGGTTTACAAGGAGAGAGTGATCGGACAGGCCGAGGTGCTGCAGCTGTTCAATGTCCCCAGGTTCGGGGTGGTGGCCGGAAGCCATGTGACAAGCGGCAAGATCGTCCGGGGCGCCCATGCCCGGATCCTCCGAGACGGCGTGGTGGTCTACGAGAGCACTATCGGGTCTCTCAAGCATTACAAGGAGAATGTGAAGGAGTGTCAGGAGGGGCTCGACTGTGGGATCAAGATCGAGAACTTCAATGACATAAAGCCGGGAGACGTGATCGAGGCCTACGTCAAGGAGGAGACCACCCCCAGCTTGTAATCTCCGGACAGGGAGGGTCTGAGGTGGTGATAGGGGTATGTCAGGTTGATCTGCTTATTCCCGGCAACGCTTCGCTCAAGGGAAAACGCAAGGTCCTCCGGAAAATCATCGATCGGGTGAAGAATCGTTACAACATCTCGATTTCAGAGGTCGGTGACAACGATCTGTGGCAGCGGTCCCAGATCGGTCTCAGCGTCGTTGGAAACGATTCCCGCCACATCAACTCGAGTCTCGACAAGATCATCGACTTCATCGAAGGCATGAATGTCGCCGAGATTCTCAACTCCGAAATCGAGATCATCCATATCCACGGGAGGGATGGATAGAAGATTGAACTTCAAACGGGCCGAAAGGGTGGGGGATTTGATCCGCCGGGAGATTTCCGAGATGCTGATCCGGGGGATAAAGGATCCCCGTATCGGGCTTGTGACCATCACCAGGGTGCGGATATCCGACGACTTGAGGGTGGCCAAGGTATACTTCAGCGTCATGGGGGGTGAGGAAGAACGGGAGAGGAACCTTCAGGGGCTTGAAAGTGCAAGGGGGTTCATCAAGAGAGAGATGGGCAAGCGGGTGCGTTTGAGGTATGTGCCGGAGATCGTCTTCAGATACGATCCCTCTCTCGAATACGCGGATCACATAGATCGTCTGATCAAGGAGATCCGCAAGGAGGAAGATGTCTGCCAGGAGGAGGGATAGGCCGCTGTCTGCCGCAGGGAGATCTGTTGGGGGGATTCTTGTTATCGACAAACCCTCTGGGATGACTTCGTACGATGTGATCCGGGTGGTAAAGAGGTATCTCCGCCCCAGGAAGATAGGCCACACAGGCACTCTGGATCCTCTGGCGAGCGGGGTCTTGCCGGTGGTCATCAACGGGGCAACCAGAATCGTCCCCTTTCTCGATGAGAGGGTAAAGAGGTACGAGGGGACCTTACGGCTCGGGGTGGTGACGGATTCGGACGACAGCACGGGGAGGGTAATCGAGGAGACGCCTCTTCACGGAGCCGGTCCGGCAGAGGACCGCATTCAGGAGGTCTTCGGCCTGTTCGTCGGCAGGATCAGGCAGGTTCCACCGATGTTTTCTGCTGCCAAGCACAGGGGGAGGCCGCTGTACGAGTTTGCACGCCGTGGAATCCAGGTGGAGAGGCGTGAGAGAGACGTGGAGATCTTCTCTCTCGAAGTCATGCGAATTGACCTACCCCTGGTGGATTTCAGGGTCTCCTGCTCAAGGGGTACTTATGTGAGGGCCCTGGTCCGGCAGATCGGGGAAGAGCTGGGAGTCGGGGCCCATCTGTGCCGTCTCAGGAGGATTTCGAGCGGCCCCTTCACATTGGGCCAGGCACTGACCCTTGAAGAGTTTGAGAGGCTGGCGGAGGAGGGTGGGATGGAAGACAGGATCATCAGCCCGAGGGAGGCCCTGGCGAGCATGCCCGAGATCGAAATCGACAGCGATCTGGGCAGCAGAATCAGCACCGGTGGCCGGGTACTGTTGAGGGATCTGGAGGGGTTGCGCCTGCCCTGTGTGGGGAGGGGACAAGAGGTGAAGATACTTCACAAGGGCGAGGTTTTGGCCATAGCGAAGACCCGGGTCTCCATCGGGCAAAAGGGCGGGCAGATGCTCGAAGGTCCGGCCCTATCCCTTCTGAGGGTTTTTGCCTAATGGCGGGAGCGGCTTGTTGTGCCCTGTCCGGCACGGGCTGGTTGAAATAATACAAGGAGGATCATGGGATGGTTTTGGAAGCGGAAAGGAAGAGGGAAATCATAGAGAACTACCGGATCCACGAAAGCGACACGGGTTCTCCCCAGGTTCAGGTGGCACTTCTGACCGAGAGAATCCAGTACCTTACGGAACACTTCAAGACACACAAGAAGGATCACCACTCCAGGAGGGGGCTCTTGAAGCTGGTGGGCCGTAGAAGAAGACTTCTGAGTTACCTGAAAGACACGGATGTCGAACAGTATCGGGCACTGATCTCGAGATTGGGGCTTCGAAAATAGACGATGAGATTCATCTCAATTAGATAGAGAGAATGGAGTATAGGCAAAGATGGAAAAAAAGTTGAGCACTGAAGTCGGAGGTAAGACTCTTACCATTGAGACAGGAAAGGTGGCAAAGCAGGCGGACGGTTCCGCAATGGTCTGGCTTGGAGAGACGGTGGTACTGGTTACGGCCGTATCATCGGACAAGACAAGACCCGGAATCGATTTCTTCCCCCTTACGGTCAACTATCAAGAGATGACTTACGCCGCCGGTAGGATACCCGGGGGGTTTTTCAAGCGGGAGGGCCGTCCCAGCGACCGGGAGACGCTGGCGTCACGTTTCATCGACAGGACGATCAGGCCTCTCTTTCCGAAAGGATTCAAGAACGAAACCCAGATCATTGCCACGGTTCTGTCGGCAGATCAGGAGAACGATCCAGCAGTAATGGCGATCGTAGGGGCCTCGGCAGCACTGGTCATATCCGATATCCCCTTTCTCGGACCCATCGGCGGGGTTCGTGTGGGACGGGTTGATGGGTCGCTGATCTGCAACCCCACCACCAGCGAACTGGAACGGAGTGATATCGATTTGATCATCGCCGGAAACCGGGAAGGCATCACCATGGTCGAAGGGGGTGGTAGCCAGGTGAGGGAAGAGGAGATGCTGGAGGCCTTGCTTTTCGGCTATGAGTCTCTGGCTCCCACCCTTGAGATCCAGGACAGACTGGCCAGTCTTGTGGGCAGGCCCAAGAGGGAGGTTCCACAGGTAGATGACCGTGAGTGGGTGGAGAAGGTGAAGTCCTATGCGGCCGGTGCTCTCCAGGAGGCTTACCGGATCAGAGGCAAGCTCGAACGCCAGAGCCGTTTGAACGAAGTGGTGGAGAGAACAGTGGAGGAGTTGGCGGGGGAGGACGAAGAAGCCCGCGAGAGGGTTCTCGACGCGGTGAAGACCGTTGAACGGTCGCTGGTGAGGGAGGCGATGCTGCGAACCAACCGGCGGATCGACGGCCGCGGGTTCTCGGATATCCGCCCCATCTCCTGCGAGGTAGGTATCCTTCCCCGGACGCACGGCTCAGGCCTCTTCACTCGTGGAGAGACCCAGGTCCTTGCAGTCACCACCTTTGGTACGGCCGCCGACGAGCAGAAGATCGAATCGATAACCGGGGAGAGTTACAAGACCTTCATGCTCCACTACAACTTCCCACCCTTCTGTGTGGGAGAGACGGCAATGCTGAGGGCCCCGAGTCGAAGAGAGATCGGTCACGGTGCTCTTGCCGAGAGGGCCATCCTCCCGGTCCTTCCTTCGGACGAGGAGTTTCCCTATACCATAAGGATGGTTTCGGAGGTGCTCGAGTCGAACGGATCGTCCTCGATGGCCACTGTCTGTGGGGGGAGCCTTTCGCTCATGGACGCGGGTGTACCCATCAAGGCAGCCGTGGCTGGAATTGCCATGGGCCTGGTCAAAGAGGGTGATCGGGTCGAGATTCTCTCCGATATCCTGGGAGACGAGGACCATCTGGGTGACATGGACTTCAAGGTGGCTGGAACCGAAAGGGGAGTAACGGCACTCCAGATGGATATCAAGGTTCCCGGTATCTCGCGGGAGATCCTGGAAAGGGCCCTGGGCCAGGCCCGTGAGGGCAGGCTTTACATCCTGGAGAAGATGAATGAAACCATTGCGGAACCGAGGGCGGAGATCTCCGTCTATGCGCCTCGGATCACGACGATTCATATCAAGCCCGAAAAGATCCGAGACGTGATCGGTCCTGGTGGTAAGAACATCCGTGCCATCATCGAGGAGACCGGGGTAAAGATCGATGTGGAGGACTCGGGAATGGTCACCATCGCTTCCCCGGACAAGGAAGCCGTGGAAGAGGCCATTGCCATGGTAAAGAAGCTCACCCAAGAGGTAGAAGTGGGGGCTTTGTACCTGGGCAAGGTCAAGAGGGTTCTGGATTTCGGAGCCATCGTAGAGATCTTCCCCGGGGTCGACGGCTTGGTTCATATCTCCCAGATCGCAAACGAGAGGATCCGGGCTGTATCCGACGTACTGAAAGAGGGCGACGAGGTACTGGTCAAGGTCCTGGAAGTCGAACACAACGGGCGAATCCGTCTGAGCAGGAAGGCGGCCTTGCGAGAGCCGCGTCCTGCCTCAAACCAGGGGGCTCAGACAAAGGCGTAGAGCAGATGGAACAGAAGACGATCCTGGACAACGGCATCCGGGTTCTGACCGAAACGGTCCCCTACTATGGGTCGGCCTGCATCGGGGTATGGGTACTCACGGGTTCCCGGGATGAGGAGGACTCTGAGAACGGAGTCTCTCATTTCCTGGAGCATCTTCTTTTCAAGGGGACCGAAAGGAGGACGGCCCAGGACATCGCCAGGACCATCGATTCGGTGGGAGGGAGTCTGAACGGCTTCACAGGGCGGGAATGCACCTGTTTCTATGCAAAGGTCTTGGATCGGAATCTCGATCTCGCAGTCGATCTCCTGTCTGACATGCTTCTCAATTCCAAGTTCGATTCCCAGGAGATCGAGCGGGAGCGGGCAGTGGTTCTTCAAGAGGTGAAGATGGTGGAAGACACCCCGGATGACTACGTCCACGACCTTTTCAGCCGGGCCTTCTGGGGTGATCACCCCATGGGGCAGCCTGTCATCGGTAGAAGCGAGAGGATTCGCTCCCTCTCGAGGGAACAGATCCTGCGGCATTTTGACGACTACTACAGGTCGGATCGGATGATCATTGCGGTGGCGGGGAACGTGGAACACGGGGCGGTAGTCGACATGGTGGAAAGGGCTTTTGCCGGAGCACCCCGGGGTTCCAAGACGATGAGAAGGGGGAGACCCACGGGCTACTCCACGAAGGCTTCGGTTCGCAGGAAGAAGACCGAGCAGGTTCATCTCTGCCTCGGGACCGAGGGGCTTGCCTATGTGAGCTCAAGGCGGTTTGCCAGTTACGTACTGAATGCTGTCCTGGGAGGTGGAATGAGCTCTCGTCTCTTCCAGGAGGTGCGCGAGAGAAGGGGGCTCGCCTACTCGATATACTCTTACCTGCCCAGCTACGCCGACACGGGGCTGCTCGTCGTCTATGCCGCAACAGAGAAACAGAGGGTTGCCCAGGTTGTGGAGATGATCCTGAAGGAATTCGAGGCCCTGAGAGAGAAACCCATCAGCCAGGACGAGCTCGTCACCTCCAGGCAACAGCTGAAGGGCAATCTTCTCCTCTCCCTCGAGAATTCCGACAACCGAATGACCCGGCTGGCCAAGAACGAAATCTACTTCGGTAGATTCCTCCCCGTAGAGGAGGTGATCGACCGGATCGACGGCGTGACTGTCGACGAGATCACCGAGCTCGCCGCCGACCTCTTTCTCCCCGAGCATCTCTGCCTTACCCTTCTGGGGCCCATTACCAGGGGTGAGTTGAAGCGGGATCTGGATGGGTGCTGGCCAGGAGGGGGGCTGTGAGAGAAGAGGGCTCTATCGATCGATTCCCATGGGTCGAATAAAGATCAAAGTGAGGAGACTGGGGGTAGGGGATGATGTGCAGCTCCCCCGCTACATGAGCGACCATGCTTCGGGGATGGATCTCTTTGCCCACCTCCCTGCAGAGGTGACCCTCAACCCTGGAGACCGTTGCCTGGTCCCTACAGGCATAGCAGTAGCCATACCCGAGGGGTACGAGGGCCAGATCAGACCGAGAAGCGGCCTGGCAATGAGCAAGGGGATCGGGATCGTCAACTCGCCGGGGACCATCGATTCCGATTATCGGGGGGAGATAAAGATCATCCTCATCAATCTGGGAGCCGAGCCCTTCGTTGTGAAGAGCGGAACGCGGATCGCTCAGCTGGTGATAAGTCCTGTTGTCCGGGCGGAACTGGAAGAGGTCCCCGATCTTCCCGGGACAGACCGTGACCAGGGAGGCTTCGGCCATACGGGCTCTTTCTGAACGTTCCTCTGCCGCCGGGTGGGGCCGACTCCGAGAGAGTGCGTCACAGGGCTCCATCCGAGGACGGGCAGGCCGGTTTCGAGGCAGGCTGTGAGAGCCGAGTACCGGAGTGATCCGGGGGTTCCATTTGAGCTTGGCAAGGAGAAACGACTTCTGGATCGATCGATTCTTTGATTATCTGACCGTAGAGAGAGGTCTTTCTCGAAATACTCTGGAGTCATACAGCAGAGACATACGTCGGTTTCTCGATTTTCTCGATAAAGCCGGACCAGACGACCTCGAAAGGGTGCGCGACATCGACGTGCTCTCCTTTATCGTGGCCCTCAGGACGAGCGGTCTCTCTGAAAGGAGCGTGGCCCGTCTTCAGGTCACCCTGAGACAGCTGTACCGGTTCCTCGTCGCCGAGAGAATCCTGAAGGAAAACCCCCTAGAGTCCGTAGAATCCCCCAGAGTCGCAAAGAGGCTCCCCCAGGTTCTCTCCGAGCAAGAGGTGGAGCGCCTGTTGGGCGGGCCGGACAGGAGGACTCCCCTGGGGCAGCGTGACAAGGCCGTGCTTGAGCTGCTCTATGCCACGGGCCTGCGGATCTCCGAGGTGGCCGCCCTCCGCCTGGATCAGATCAACCTGGAAGTGGGGTGCGTAAGGGTCTTGGGCAAGGGGGGGAGAGAGAGGGTGGTTCCCTTTGGGCAGGAGGCCGAGACCTCCCTGCGGGCCTATCTCAATCAGGGACGCGGCCGGATTCTGAAGGGTCGAGCCACCCCTTACGTATTTGTGGGCTCCAGGGGACGAGAGATGACAAGGCAGGCCCTGTGGAAGATCATCAAGAAATACGGCTTGAAGGCGGGGATCAAGGGGAAGCTGACCCCCCATACGCTTCGTCACTGCTTCGCCAGCCATCTCCTGGACAGGGGGGCGGATCTGAGAACGGTCCAGACTCTGCTGGGGCATGTGGATATCTCCACCACCCAGATCTACACCCATGTCTCCCGGGAGAGGCTGAAAAGGCTCCATGAGAAGCACCATCCCCGGCCGTAGCAGTTGCTCCCTCCAAGTGGGTTTGATATGGGGAGGGTCCAGGCCCGACCGTGAACCAAAGCAGCTTTAGGAGAGGCAAGGGGAGAGAGCCGGGGGAAAAACATTCGGCCTCTACCCTCATCGCCTCCGGGCGACCATGTATGGAGATCATCGCCACCCACACCAATGCGGATTTTGATGCCCTTGGCTCGATGCTTGCGGCCAAGAAACTCTATCCCGAGGCGATTCCGGTCTTTCCGGGATCCCAGGAGAGGAGCCTGAGGGATTTTTTTGTCGATTCGGCCTGGTACGCCTTTGAGACACAGCGGATCAGAGATATCGATATGGACAGGATCAGGCGCCTCATCCTGGTAGACACAAGGCAGTTGAGTCGTATCGGGAAGTTCAAGGAGATCATCGGCCGTCCGGGCCTCGACGTCCACATCTTCGACCACCATCCGCCCTCCCCGGACGATGTTCGAGGGTCCCTGGAGGTGATTCGGGAGGTGGGTGCGACCGTGACGGTCATGCTTTCGGTTTTGAGGGAGAGAGGTGTCGAGGTCGCCTCGGATGAGGCCACGGTCATGATGCTGGGCCTTTATGAGGACACTGGAGGCCTCACCTTCTCCTCCACGACTCCTGAGGACTTCCACGCGGCTGGATACCTCCGGTCCAGGGGGGCAAGCCTGAACATCATCTCGGACATGATCAGTCGCGAGCTGACGGCGGAGCAGGTCTTTCTGCTGAATGATCTCATTCGATCGGCCACCAGGTACACCGTCAACGGAGTGAGCCTGGTGATCGCCATGGCTTCCGTCGACCGGTATATCGGCGACATCGCGGTCCTGGTCCACAAGCTTAAAGACATGGAAAACCTCGATGTCATCTTCGGTCTTGTAAGGATGGCTGATCGTGTCTATTTGATCGGCAGGAGTCGGATCGAAGAGGTCAATGTGGGATTGATCGCCGCCGGATTCGGCGGCGGCGGGCATCCTACTGCTGCTTCCGCAACCATAAAGGGCATGACCCTGTACGAGGCGAGGGAGAGACTCATCGAGCTACTCCAGGAGACGATTCAACCCGAGAGGTGCTCCAGGGACCTTATGACTTTTCCTGTAAAAACCATAGAGGCCGACAGGAGTCTTGGTGCTGCGGCTGAGTTGCTCACCCGGTACGACATAAATGTCCTTCCTGTATTGGAGCGGGGAAGGGTGGTGGGACTCATCTCCCGTCAGGTGGTCGAAAAGGCATCATTTCATGGCTTGAAAGACCGGCCCGTTCGGGAGTTCATGGCCTCGGAATTCGCCACCGTGACCCCGGAGACCCGGGTTGCCCAACTCCAGGAACTCATAATAAGGAAGGGTCAGCGGTTTGTGCCTGTGCTGAGGGGAGAAGAACTGGTGGGGGCGGTCACCAGGACCGATATTCTCAGGTCTTTCCAGGAGGAGTTCACCAAGGCTGGGGATGTTCCATCGCCCGTGGAGTCGAGAAGGCTCCAGGACAGGAGGAAGATGATAACCAGGCTCATTGAGGAGCGCCTCCCACGGAGGATCCAGTCGATCCTGAGAGAGCTGGGCAGGGTGGCCGATGAGATGGGATATTCTGTCTATGCTGTGGGGGGCTTTGTCCGGGATTTGGTCATGGGTGTCAACAACCTGGATGTCGACATCGTGGTTGAAAAGGACGGGATAGGTTTTGCCCGAGAGGTGGCCCGGCGGTTTTCCTGCCGGTTGAGGGTCCACAAGAGATTCGGCACGGCAGTTCTGGTTTTCCCCGACGGCATCAAGGTGGACGTGGCCACGGCACGATTGGAATACTACGATTTCCCGGGGGCGACTCCGACCATCGAATTGACCTCTATCAAGAGGGACCTTTACCGGCGGGATTTTACCATCAACACCCTGGCCGTCAGGCTCAATGAGGCCCAGTTCGGGACCCTGATGGATTTCTTCGGTGCTCTTCAGGACATCAGGGAGAGGACGATCCGGGTACTCCACAGCCTGAGTTTTATCGAGGATCCCACCCGTATTTTTCGGGCTATCCGGTTTGAACAGCGCCTCGGCTTCCAACTCGGCAAGCAGACGCAGAACCTGATTCGTAACGCCCTCAAGATGGGTTTTCTAGAGAAACTGTCCGGTGGGCGTATCTTCTCGGAATTGTTGCTGATTCTCAAGGAGGAGGATCCCGCGTCGATTCTCCAGAGATCCGAGGATTTCGGGCTGCTCCGCATCATCAACTCAGATCTCGTTTTCACCCGGGATCGAGCAGTCCTGTTCGAAAGGATCAGAGCCATTCTATCCTGGTATAGGCTTCTCTATCTGGGAGAGCGGTACGACCGGTGGCTCGTCTATTTTCTGGGTCTTGTCGACGGCCTCTCAGAGAGAAAGCTGAACGCCCTTTTTGAACGGCTCGCCCTGCAGGGGAAAAACCGCATAAGGATCACCGAGGCCAGGAGGGGCGCCCAGCAGGCCCTGACGGCCCTCCGCAGGAAGACGAGCGGCGGGAGGCGGCTCAGGGCGAGCGAGATCTATGACATCATGGATCCACTGCCCACGGAGGCCAGGCTCTTTATGATGGCCAAGACAGAGGACGAGGAGATAAAGAGGCTCATCTCCCTCTATTTCACATCCCTCAAGAATGTCAGGACCGCCCTGCGGGGCAGAGACCTGATCTCCATGGGTTTTGAACCGGGTCCTCTTTTCAGGGAGATCATAAACGCTCTGCTTATGGCGAGGCTAGACAAGAAGATCGAATCGAGAGAGGACGAGGTGGCTTTTGTTCGCAGGAGTTACGGTTTGCCGCTGGAAGGGACAAGAGGCCGTTCAAAGGCGAGTCAGGAGTCGGGTCGTCCCTCCAAGGCTCCGGAAAGGGTGAGGAGGGGAGCCGCTGATGGATGAGAGGGCGGATTACCGGGTGAAACTCGACATATTCGAGGGGCCTCTGGATCTTCTCCTCTATCTCATACGGAAGAACGAGGTGGATATCTACGACATCCCCATTGCAGAGATTACCGAGCAATACCTGGGCATGCTGAAGATGATGAGGACCCTGAATCTCGATGTGGCCGGGGAGTTTCTGGTGATGGCCGCGACTCTGGCCCAGATCAAGTCCAAGATGCTTCTGCCCGCTGCCCCGGACCAGGGGGAAGAGGAGGAGGAAGAGGACCCCCGCAGGGAACTGGTCGACCGCCTGCTGGAGTACGAGCGGTTCAAGAATGCGGCCCGTCAGCTGGAGGGCCAGGATATCTTGGGAAGGGACGTGTTCACCCGGATCCCGGCAGGGGAAGAAGAGACGGATGAACTCGAGGTGAGTCTCTTCGATTTGATCGAGGCCCTCCAACGGGTGCTCAGAAAGTCGTCCCAGGAGTTGGTGCACGAGATCACTCTGGAGAGGATCAGCATCGAGGAGAAGATTACCGAGATTATCGACCGCCTCACCGGTTGCGGTGGAGAATTGGAGTTCGCCCGTCTCTTTGAGGGTGAACCGACAAGGGAGGTGGTTATCTTCACCTTCCTCGCTTTGCTGGAATTGATGAAGATGAGGATGGTCCGGGTTTACCAGAAGGGGAATTTCCGCCCCATCAGGATCAGGAAGGTATAGGAGGGTTGTCGTCAATGAGGGATAAGGCCGTTTATCTGTGTGTGGCCCTGGCCCTGATGCTCGGCCTTCCGGCCGGACGGGCCGCTGGGCTCGACACCTCGGGCAGGACCATGACCTTGATGACCACGGGAACGACGATTGTCATCGAGGGGAATCTGGCAAGGGCAAGAAGCATGGCCATTGCCAATGGGAAACGGAATGCCCTGGAAGCAGCAGTGAGGGAGCTGATTCCCGAGACTTTGGCACTTGAGAATTACGACCTCATCAATCAGGAGATCTATCAGTCGAGCGGGCGATTTATCGATACCTTCCGCATTCTCTCAGAAACGACCAGGGAGAACATCTATGAGGTCAATCTCGAGAGCACGGTGGCAGTGGAAAGACTGAGAAAGACCCTCGTGAACCTGGGGCTGATCGAGGAAGAGCCCGGTGGGGCTGTGTGCCGCTTTCGGTTTGAAGTCTCCGGGGTCTCATGTGCCGCCTGTATCACAAAGCTGAGGAATTACCTTGAAAAAGGCATGGAATCCGTTGAAAGGGTTTCTCTCTATTCGATCAGCCCCGGCAGGTTCACTTTCCGGGTTGTATTGAGGGGAGACATGGAGGCATTCCGAGATGCTCTGATATCCGAGTCATTTGAAGACTTCCGCCTGGACCCGGAAGGGATGAGTGAGGGAGTCCTCCGGTTGGCCATGGTCCCGTATTCATCACAGGAAGGCTTGTGGAGGTAGCCATGAGAAGACACCCGGTGCTGTTGGCCCTTCTCGTCGTCGTTGTCCTCATCGGCGCTTTTGTCGCCTTTGTGCTGGCCTTTTCGCGCCTCGGCGGGAGGAGGCCGGCCTTTGTCCTGGGAGACAAGATCGGAATCGTCGAGATAAAAGGGGTGATCGCCCGTTCCGGAAGGATCATCGATCAACTGATCGCATACCGTGAAGACGGAGGAGTCAAGGCCGTCGTTCTCCGTATCGACTCGCCGGGAGGGGCTGTGGGACCTTCTCAGGAGATTTATCGGGAGGTCATCAAAACACGGAGGAAGAAGAAGGTGGTCGCATCGCTCGGCGGGGTCGCCGCCTCTGGGGGATACTATATCGCCAGCGGGGCGGACGCTATAGTCGCCAACCCGGGAACCCTTACCGGGAGTATCGGTGTGATAATGCAGTTTTCCAACGTGGAGGGGCTGATGAAACTCGTCGGCTTGAAGACGTACACCTTCAAGAGCGGCAGGTACAAGGACCTGGGGTCTCCTTTTCGTGAGCCGACTCCGGAGGATCAGGAGGTGGTCATGGGGGTGATCCGGAGCGTATACGATCAGTTCGTTGAAGCGGTGGCCAAAGGGAGAGGCATGGAGTTGGAAAAGGTGAAAAAACTGGCCGATGGCCGGATTTTTTCCGGCCGCCAGGCGCTCGAACAGGGGCTGGTCGACTACATGGGAAACTTACAGGACGCGATCGACGTTGCAGCCAAGATGAGCGGTATCCGGGGCAAGCCCCACGTGATCTACCCCAGGAGGAGGCGGAATATACTCGACCTTCTCTTTGAAAAAACCCTGGCAAGACTGATCGAGCAGACGAGGAGTTTAAACTACAGGCTCTATTATCAGGCTTCCCCGGTGAGTGCCTTCTGAACAAGCCTCATGTCGTGCCAGGCCTCTCGCTTCCTGTCGGGATTTCTAAGGAGATAGGCGGGATGAAAGGTCGGCATGACTCTGATTCCCTCCCACGAGTGGAAAGTACCCCTGAGGCTGGTGATCCCCGCGGAGGTACCGAGGAGGGTTTGAGCTGCCGCGTTTCCGAGGGCACAGATGACCCTGGGCTGGATGATCTTCAACTGGTCTTTCAAAAAGGGGTAGCAGGAAGCGATCTCGTCCGGCCGCGGAGTCCGGTTTTGTGGCGGGTGGCATTTCACCACATTGGTTATGTAGACTTCGTCCCGGGTCATGCCGATAGCGGCGATGATTCTCGACAGGAGCTGTCCGGCCTTTCCCACAAAGGGCCTCCCCTGGAGGTCTTCTTCGTAGCCCGGCGCCTCTCCAACAAAGACGAGGCGGGCCTTCTGGTCTCCCTCTCCAAAGACGATGTGCCTCCTGGTCTTGTGCAGCCGACAGCGCCGGCACTCTCCCAACTCCTCTCGCAGGGCTTTGAGGCTTTGAGAGGCACGGCTGGAGCGGGGAATGGCCCTCAGGCCCAGCCCCTTCTGGTAGAAGAGGTAGCTTCTCAAATGAGCAATCAGGGCGAGGATCTCTGTTCTTGCATCAGGGTTCATGCTGTTCCGTCAAGGCCCTTCGGCTTGATACAAACGAATCTATATTCTTCCCAAAGGCCGTGTCAAGAGCTTGATGGGATGTTGTTGCCGGCAATGTCAAATGCCAAATGAAATCCCAATGGCTTAAATGTCGAAGTCCCGAATCTTCGAAGAGTTACATTGGGGAGGCTGTTGGATCAGTCGAGAATCGAGCAATTTGGATAGCCTAGCTTTATCGATTTGTCATAGCAAAACCCAGCCGGCCTTTTTTGTTTTCCTTCTTGAAAACGATATAGTTTAGAGGATCTGTTACAACCGGGGGGAGAAGGAGAAAGCGTGCTGATTTTGGCCATAGAATCCTCATGCGATGACACGGCAGCCGCCGTGGTGGAGGAGGGCAGGAAGGTGATCTCCAGCCGGGTTTCAACCCAGATCGAGATCCACCAGAAGTATGGAGGCATTGTGCCCGAGCTCGCCTCACGGAGGCACATCGAAACCATAATTCCCGTGATCAGGGCTGCCCTGGAAGAGGCTCGGACGACCCTCGATGATATCGACGGTGTTGCCGTCACCTGCGGGCCCGGGCTGATCGGGTCCCTTCTTGTGGGGCTTTCGGTTGCAAAATCGATCGCTTACGCAAAGGGGAAACCCTGGCTCGGAGTCAATCACATCGATGGGCATCTCTGTGCGGTTTTCCTGGAGCGGGACGATGTGGCCTTCCCCTTCCTGGGGCTGGTGGTCTCCGGGGGCCATACCAGCCTCTACCGGGTGGAGGGGGTTGGGCTCACTCGCCTGCTGGGCCGGACGAGGGACGACGCGGCAGGGGAGGTTTTCGACAAGGTGGCCAAGGTATTGGGGCTCGGGTATCCGGGAGGACCGATCATCGACAGATTGTCGGGAAAGGGGGATCGAGAGACGGTGAGTTTCCCCAGGGCGCTCCTGTCGGCAAGAACTCTGGATTTCAGTTTCAGTGGTCTCAAGACCGCGGTGGTCAACTATCTTCGGGCAAACCCTTTGAAGGAAAACGAAGAGGACCGGCTGGCAGGGGTTGCCTCGAGTTTCCAGGAGGCTGTGGTCGATGTGCTGGTGAGAAAAGCAAGGCAAGCCGCGCGCATTGAGAGGCTCGAGAGGATCGTGGTCTCCGGGGGGGTTGCGGCCAACAGCCGGCTCAGGCAGAGATTTCAGGAGATGGCCGGGGAAGAAGGGCTCCGGGTCTTCTTTCCTTCCCCTGGCTTGTGCACCGACAATGCCGCCATGATCGGGGTCGTCGGGTTTCACTGGCTCAGGCGAGGATGGGTCTCTCCCCTCTCACTCAACGCCTTTGCCACTCTGCCGATTCCAGCGGAGAGTCTGGTCAGGCAAGGGATTGCCGGAAGAAGTCTTCATGAAGAGAGGAATCGCCAAGAATAGGTGGGGGCATCTGCCCCGGAAAAGGCTCGGCCAGCACTTCCTCGTGGATAGAAATGCAATGGAGAAGCTCGTCGCGGTTGCCGATTTGGGCCCGGAGGACGTGGTGCTGGAGATCGGACCGGGCCGGGGAGAGATGACGCTGCTCCTGGCCCGGAGAAGCCGGCGGGTCGTCGCCGTTGAGATCGACGAATCTCTGGTCGGCCCTTTGAAGGCCAAGACCGCCCCCCTGGGCAACGTGACCGTGATCCACGGTGACGCCCTCAAGGTAGACCTGGAGGAGGTCTGCCGGTCTAGTGGGAGGAGGGTCAAGATCGTGGCCAACCTCCCCTATCAGATCTCCACTCCCCTGCTGAGGCGTTTCATTGGCCTGCGCCATCTGATTTCTTCCATGGTTCTCATGCTCCAGAAAGAGGTGGCTTTGAGAATCGTTGCGAAGCCAAGAACCAGGCAGTACGGGGCTCTCTCTGTCTTCCTCCAGCTCTACACGACGCCCAGCATCGAGATGGTTCTCCCTCCCCGTTGTTTTTTCCCCCGGCCGAAAGTGGATTCGGCCCTGGTAAGGTTCTCCGTCAACCGGGCTCCAAGGGTCGAGATTCATGATGAAAGGAGCTTCGAACGGGTGGTCCGTGTGTCTTTCGGCCACCGCCGCAAAACCCTCAAGAACGCGCTCAGGACGATTCTCCCAAGTGATCTGTTCACCTGCAAGATCGAAAAGTTGATGGAGGAAGTGGGGATAGACCCTGGAAGGAGGGCCGAAACCATGAGTCTGGATGATTTTGCTCGATTGACGGATGGTCTCATCCCCTATCTGTTGCCAGAGGGGCAGTAAAGAGGTCATAGAAACCCGATGTGGTAAGGATGGATGGCTTCAGCGGATCTTACCTGTTCTATACGGGAGGATTCATCTTCTTTGAGCAACTCCCTTTTCTCCTTGGCGGCCTTGCCCACGAAGGAAAGGATCAGGCTGGCTGCCACCAGACCGAGCGCCATGACGACCAGGAGTTTCACGAGAAACCAGAAATTCCTTATGAGAAGCAAGATGAAAAGAAAAGTGATGGCCGCCGCAAGCAGCTTGTGATCCTTCAAATAGTCGAGTGCGAGATCGATGTATTCCATACGCCCTTGCCTCCCTTCGACCAGGCTGAGATAAAGAAAGACCCGGAACTTTCATGATTTAGTATAGCAGGCAGAAGGTCGAAATCAAGGGGGGTTGTTGAATCAGGAGAGCCTGAGACAGGGGATGGCCGAAAATCGGGGGGCCGAACGCGGTTCTGGGAGTCGCCAGAATATGCTTGCCATGAAATTGAAGATCTGCTATTCTATCTTTGACAATAAATTTAGGTTCTTAGGGGAGTTTTTCCTCTTGACATGGCCTTTCGAAATTGGTAAGAGGTATACGGTAATCGATCGGGCGTAGGCACGTAGCTCAGGGGGAGAGCGCTACCTTGACGCGGTAGAAGTCGGCGGTTCGAAACCGCCCGTGCCTACCATTTTCTTACCTGGGGCATGGAGAGGGATTGAGGTGTGGTGGTTCCTGTCCCGCTTCAGGCCGGGTTCCTGTCAGGTTTTGACTGGACGGATCATGGATGTCGTTACCGTCTTTCTTTCAGATGGGTCTCAGACAGAGGTGGAAAAGGGAATATCCCTGCGGGAAGTTGCCAAGCGCATAGGCCGGAAGGATCTGGACAGGATCGTCGCGGCCCGGGTCGATGGGCACCTGGTGGACCTGGAGTCCTCCCTCAACGGGGATGCGAGTGTCGGCTTTGTTACCGAAGACTCTCCTGAAGGGTTGGAGATCCTGCGCCACTCGGCCTCTCACGTCATGGCCGCAGCCGTGAAGGAGCTTTTTGACGGAGTCAAGGTGACCATAGGCCCTCCTATCGAGGACGGGTTTTACTATGATTTCGATTTCTCCAGAGGGTTTACTCCTCAGGACCTGGAAGCCATAGAGAAGAAGATGAGGGAGATCATCCGGCAGGATGTACCCTTTGTCCGGAAAGAGGTGGATAGGGATCGGGCGATTGAAATGTTTCGGGAAATGGGGGAGCCCTACAAGGTGGAACTCCTCGAGGAAATTCCGGACAAGACCGTCTCCCTTTATGAATCAGGGGGTTTTCTAGACCTGTGCAGGGGGCCCCACGTAGCCTCTTCAGGAAAGATCAGGGCCTTCAAACTCCTGCGCGTGTCAGGGGCGTATTGGCGGGGAGATGAACGGAACAAGCAGCTCCAGCGCATCTATGGAACGGCCTTTTTTTCCCGGGAGGAGTTGGAATCGTACCTGAAGAAGCTCGAGGAAGCCAAGAAGAGGGATCACCGGATCCTGGGAAAACAACTCGACCTCTTCAGCACCCATGAGTTGGCCGGAGCCGGATTGGTGTACTGGCATCCCCGGGGGGCTCTGATTCGAGAGATTATCGAAGATTTCTGGAGGAGGGAACACCGCAGACGGGGCTACGAAATCGTCTATTCGCCGCATCTGTACAGGGCTTCTCTTCTCAAGGTCAGCGGGCACCTCCAATTCTACCGGGAGAGTATGTATTCTCCCATGGATATCGACGGGGTGGACTACTACATCAAGCCCATGAATTGCCCCGGGCATATCATGATCTACCAGAATTCGATTCGCAGTTACAGGGACCTTCCAGTTCGGTATGCCGAGTTGGGAACCGTCTACCGGTACGAGAGGTCGGGTACCCTCACCGGGATGTTTCGGGTAAGAGGGTTTACCCAGGATGACGCCCACATCTTCTGTACACCCGAGCAGTTGAAGGACGAGATCCTCGGGGTGCTGAACCTTGCCGACTTCATGATGCGAACCTTCGAATACGAATACCGGATCTACCTGGCGACCAGACCGGATAAATACAAGGGATCCGAAGCCCTCTGGGAGCGTGCCACCGGATCCCTGGAGGCGGCTCTTGAGGAGTTTGGGAGAGGGTACGACGTCGACCCCGGAGGGGGGGTCTTCTATGGGCCGAAGATCGACATCAAGCTCATCGACGCCCTGGGTCGTCTGTGGCAGGGTCCGACCATCCAGGTGGATTTCAATTTTCCGGAGAGTTTCAATATCGAGTATGTCGGAAAGGACGGCAATCGGCACAGGGTTGCGATGATTCATAGAACGGTTCTGGGCTCGATGGAGCGTTTTGTCGGCGGGCTCATCGAACACTACGGAGGCGCTTTCCCCCTGTGGTTGGCTCCGGTCCAACTGACCGTTTTGACTATAACGGACCGCAGCAAGACCTATGGCAAGGAGGTGGCGGCGCGGCTTAGGGAGGCCGGCTTCAGGGTAGGGGAAGACTTCAGGAACGAGAAGATCGGTTTGAAGATTCGAGAGGCACAGCTTCAGAAGGTTCCCTATATGCTCGTTATCGGAGACAGGGAGGTCTCGGGCCGGTCCGTGTCACCGAGGAGGCTGGACGGCCAGCAGCTCGAACCCATGGCCCTTGACCGGTTGATCGACCTAGTGAGGTCCGAGGCCAGGGTTCCAACAGCCGAATAAGTCGAGGAGGTGGGAGAGTATCGCGAGAAGAGACAGTAGTTTTCGGGAAAGAAGGCAAGAGGTCAGGGTGAACAACCGCATTCGGGCAAAGACGGTGCGGGTGATTGCGCCTGAGGGCGAGCAGCTTGGTGTTCTGCCCATAGCAGAGGCCCTGAGGATTGCCGGAGAATACGAATTGGATCTCGTGGAGGTTTCCTCCAAGTCGGATCCTCCTGTCTGCAGGCTGATGGATTATGGGAAATTCAAGTACCAGCAAAGAAAGAAGGCCCAGGAGGCCAAGAAAAAGCAGGCAGTGGTCCAGGTCAAGGAGGTAAAACTCCGCCCCAAGACAGATGTCCACGATCTCCAGTACAAGGTGAGGCACATAGAGCGGTTTCTGAAAGAGGGGTTGAAAACCAAGGTGACAGTGGTTTTCCGGGGCAGGGAACTGAGCCACCCCGAGATCGGCCAGCATCTCCTGAAGAGAGTGTCGGAAGAGGTCACGGAGTGGGGTCTTATCGAGCAGCAGCCGAAGTTCGAGGGGAGGGCGATGGTTATGATGCTCTCGCCCCGTCCGAACCAAACGGTGGAATAGTTGATCTGCAAAGGGAGAGACGTCGTGCCCAAGCAAAAGACGAACAGGGGAGCGGCAAAGCGCTTCAGAACGACTGCAAAGGGGAAGATCAGGCGACAGAAAGCCTTTGCCAACCACATACTCACAAAGAAGTCTCCGAAACGGAAGAGGTCTCTCAGGAAGGGAACAGTGGTTCACAGGACCAATGAAAAGGAAATCAGGAAGTTGATCCCTTACGCCTGATGGCTGAATGCCCAGAAAGAGGGGGGTTGCTTGTTTCCGTAAAGGCCGGTGGGCTTCCAAGGGAGGCGGAAGAGGAGTTTCCATACAATGCCGAGAGTGACGAGTGCTGTTAGACGGAAAAAAAGGAAGAAGTCGATTCTTAAACTGGCCAAAGGTTTTCGAGGCGGACGTGCCAGGCTCTTCCGTACGGCGACCGAAGCCGTTGACCGTTCCCTCAGGTATGCATACCGGGACCGCAAGGTTCGCAAGAGGGAGTTCAGGCGGTTGTGGATCGCCAGGATCAACGCCGCGGCTCGGTCCTACGGGATTTCATACAGCCGATTGATGGCCGGGATCCGCAAGGCCGGTATCGGGATGGACCGGAAGGTACTGGCCGATATGGCGGTTTCTGACGCCGGGGGATTTGCAAAAGTCGTGGAGATGGCCAAGGAGAAGTTGGCATAGCGATTCGCGGGTTGGGGGGGAGGGGGTTGGGGTTTTCTCTGCAGGATGAAAGGAGAAGGCTCTTTGGTATATCCGGGTCGGGTCGTTTGTCTCCGTGAACGGTCCGGCGTGATCAGCCTTTCCAGCGACTGCAATCCACGGGTTTTCCACTGTCATAGACCCGCTTTCCTGTAAAGCTACAGAGCCAGGGTGGAAATCGAGAGTTCGAATGGAAGAGGGTCATTTGATCATAGAGAGGATCGCACATCTGGAGGAGGAGACTCTCTCAAAGCTCAAAGAGGTTGAAACGGTCGAGGCTCTTGAAGACTGGCGAGTCAAGGTGCTCGGCAAGAAATCCGAGCTCGTGAGGCTCCAGAGAAGCATCGGAGACCTTCCAAAAGAGGAGCGCCCCCTTGTGGGGAAGCGGTCCAACCTGGCAAGAAAGAGGCTCGAAGAGGCTTTTGAGAGCCGGAAAGAGGAACTGGAAAGACTGAGAATCGACCCCCTTCTCAGGGAGCGGATCGATGTTACCCTGCCCGGATGGCCGGTGAGACAGGGAAGCCTCCATCCGAGCACTCAGGTGCTCCGGGAGATCCACTCGATCTTTTCAGAAATGGGATTCCAGGTCTTTGACGGGCCAGAGATCGAAACAGACTACTACAATTTTGAACTCCTCAACATGCCTGCCAACCACCCTGCCAGGGATATGTGGGACACCCTGTATATCAGCGACACCCTCCTGTTGCGGACCCATACCTCTCCCGGCCAGATCCGGGCCATGAAGGCTTTCTGCCCCGAACCCATCAGGGTCATTCTGCCTGGAAAGTGCTATCGTTACGAGGCGATCACGGCACGTTCAGAGGTGATGTTCCACCAGGTGGAGGGGCTCGCTGTGGGCAGGAAGATCACCATGGCAGACCTGAAGGGAGTCCTCATCGAGTTTGGCAGGAAGATGTTCGGATCGGAACGCAAGATCCGTTTTCGATGCAGCCACTTTCCCTTCACCGAGCCGAGCGTCGAGGTCGATATGGACTGCCTCGTCTGTGGAGGGGCGGGTTGTTCAGTGTGCAAGTATACGGGATGGGTGGAGATCCTGGGGGCCGGCATGGTGCATCCCAAGGTTCTTGAGAACGGCGGGTATGATCCTGAGGTTTTCAGCGGTTTTGCTTTCGGCATGGGACCCGAACGGATTTTCATGTTGAAGTACGGCATCGATGATATCAGGCTTTTCTTCCGGAACGATCTCCGGTTTCTGAAACAGTTCGGTTGACGAGGTTCTTCTGCCCCCTTCCCGTCCTTCGGAGACAAAGGAGGGCTGGCCAGAGCGTTGCAGCGGTAAGGCTGCTGAAGATCGGAAGCATATGCGAGTTCCCTTGAGTTGGCTGAGGGATTTTGTCTCTGTTGAGGTCGCCCCCGAATCACTGGCGGAAACTCTGACCATGGCCGGCCTGGAGGTCTCAAAGATAGACCTTGTGGGCCGGGACTGGGACAGGGAACTGATCCTGGTGGGCGAGATCGTGGAGGTCAGACCGCACCCGGAGGCCGACAGATTGACCGTCGCCAGGGTGGCTTATGGATCGGGCCGCGTGGCCGAAACCGTGAGTGGAGCACCGAACGTCCGGGTTGGTGACCGGGGGCAAAAGGTTGTTCTGGCCCTTCCCGGTGCTTCCTTCCTGGATCCTGAATCGGGTGGACAACGGCGGATCATCCTGAAGCCCGCGGAGATAAGGGGAGTTCGGTCAGAGGGGATGCTCTGTTCAGAGAGAGAACTCGGTATCTCGGAAGATCACAGTGGCGTGATGATCCTCGATCCAGAGGTGCCCGTGGGTACTCCCCTTCAGGACTATCTCGGCGATACCGTGCTGGATCTCGACCTGACCCCGAATCTCGGCCGGTGTTTCTCGATCATAGGGGTAGCCCGAGAGGTGGCAGCCCTGACAGGTCAGGCCTTGAAGAGGCTTCCCCCCGACGCCCTTGCTCTGAGCAGCGAGGGAGGATGGAGGTGTTTGACCGATGAGAACCCGCGGAAGGCCACGACGAGTTATGTGAGTGTGGAGATCCTTGAGCCGGAGCTCTGCTCCAGATACTCCGCTTGTCTGATCGAGGGGGTGAGGATCGGGCCGTCTCCCATGTGGATGCAGAATCGCCTGCGCTTGGCCGGGATGCGTCCCATCAACAACGTGGTGGATGTGACCAACTACTGCATGTGGGAATTGGGTCAGCCCCTCCATGCCTTCGACTATGAGAAGATAAGGGGTAAGAGGGTATTGGTCCGGAGAGCGCAGCCGGGGGAAGAGATAGTCACCCTCGATGGCGTGCTCAGGGGACTCACGGACCAGAACCTCTTGATAGCGGACGAGGGCGGGCCGATCGCCATCGCAGGTGTCATGGGAGGGCTCGATTCGGAAGTCGGCGAGGGTACCAGATCGATTCTCCTGGAGGCGGCGAACTTCGAGCTGACCAGCATCAGACGGACCGTGCAGGCCCTCAAGCTCCCCAGCGAGGCCTCTCTCCGATTCGGCAAGGGTATCGATCCTGAGCTGACGGTTCCGACCTTACAACGGGCAAGCCTTCTGGTCAAGGGATTTTCCGGGGCTGCGGTCTCCCCTGAGATTGCCGATGCCTATCCTGTCAGGGTGGAGGAGAGAGTCATCCACCTGAGCACGGGTGAGATCAGGAGAATCCTCGGCATGGATTTCCCGGTGGAGAGGGTCTCGGCTATTCTCGAGTCTCTGGAATTCCAGTGCGTGAAGACAGAGGAGCCGGGGACCCTCGCCGTGACGGTCCCCACCCACCGTCTTGATGTCTCCATTGCCGTGGATCTCATAGAAGAGGTGGCCAGAATCCACGGGTATGACAAGATTCCGGCCACTCTGATGCAAGACGTTCTGCCGCCCCAGCGGTCCAGCCCCTATCTGGACTTTGAGGAACAGATACGGGACGTACTGGCAGGCTGCGGTCTCATGGAGGTCATCACCTACACCATGACCAACGGGGAGAGTGTCTCCAAACTCGATCCCGGTAAGAGAGAGCCCGATCTGTCGGAGTTCATCAGGCTGGTGAACCCGGTCAGCCTGGACAAGACGGTCATGCGGAGGAGTCTCCTGGCCGGGATGCTCGAGACGGTCTGTTTCAATTCCAGATTCTCAAACCAGTTGATGTTCTTTGAGATTGGCCGGGTCTATCGGCCTTTGCCTGATCAGGAGCTTCCGGAGGAGGAACATCGCCTGGGGATCGTGGTTTCCGGTCCCGCGGACAAGGGATGGTGGGGCGGTCCGGAGAGCGGCATGGTTGGATTCTTCCATTTGAAGGGCATTCTTGACGTTCTTTTCGGCCGTTTGGGGGTTGTCCCCTGCGAGTATGTTCCTGCCACTTACGGGCCATTCCATCCGGGTAAGAGCGCGGTAGTCCGTGCCGGCGGGGAAGACGCGGGGTACCTCGGCGAACTCCATCCGGATGTCCAACGCAATTTCGAGCTGCCTGATCAACCGGTAGCGGCTGCGGAGTTGAATCTGGATTTGCTCTTCGGACGGAGAAGGGAGCGGCGCTATAGGCCGATTTCACCTTTTCCTGCAGCAAGAGAGGATCTGGCCGTGGTTCTAAAGGAGGAGATCCCGTTCCACGAGATCGTCAGTGTGGTCATGGAAGCTGGGAGCCCCCTCGTCAAAGAGGTGGAGCTCTTTGACGTTTGGAGGGGGGCGAAGATCCCGGAGGGGGAGAAAAGTATTGCCTTTTCCCTTGTTTATCAGGCGGACGATCACGTGCTCAGGGCGGAGGAGATAAAAGAGACGCGGGAGAATATCATCGATAGGCTGTCCAATGCACTGGGAGCCAGACTCAGGGAGTAGATGGAGATCCAGGGTTGCCTGGCGGGGTCGGAGGCGGCGGGGGCTTTGTCTCCAATCAATATGAAGTCCCGTGGTTCTCTTTGACTCCAGAGGTGGTCCCATGACTAAAGGAGGTTCCGTTATGACAAAGGTGGATATCATCAGCAGTGTGTACGAGAAGGTGGGTTTCTCCAAGAAGGAGGCCGTTCATGCCGTGGAGACGATCTTTGATGTCATGAAGGAGACACTGGAGAGGGGTGAGAAGATCAAGATCTCCGGATTCGGGAATTTTGTTGTGCGGAACAAGCGCGCCAGGAGGGGGCGAAATCCTCAGACCGGTGACGATATCGAGATATCTGCGAGAAGAATCCTGACCTTCAAGCCGAGTCAGGTTCTCAAGAACTCATTGAACAGGGCTAACAGGAAGTGAGGAGAGATCGGTTGGGGTCGAAGCCTTTTGCCGACAAGATCTACTATAGAATAGGAGAGGTTGGCAGGATCACGGGGGTAAAGCCTCATGTCTTGAGGTACTGGGAATCGGAGTTCAAGGAGATTAGGCCCTTGAAGAGTCGATCCCTCCAGCGTCTGTACCGGAAGAGAGACCTGGAGCTGATCCTCGAGATCAGACGGCTTTTGTATGACGAGGGCTACACCATTGCAGGGGCGAAGCCGAAGATAAGGGAGTTGGCCAGGAGCGGTGGGAGGCAGAACAAGCCCGGGATTGACAGGGAGAAGTTGCAAGAGTTTTTTGTCGACCTGAAGGCGGAACTGGAAGGAATCAGACAGATACTGGAGTGATCTCCAACCGAAACAGCAGAGCGGGGGGTTCCCGTAACCGGCCTTTGGCCGATCCTGGGGCCCAGACAAGTCCGAGAGTTGTGCCTTATTCCTGCCTTTTCTTGAAGACAACAGCAGCTGAAGTTCTGGACATTTGGATTTCCTTTCAGTATATTGAAAGAGCGTCGGGGCGTGGCGCAGCCTGGTAGCGCACTGGTATGGGGTGCCAGTGGTCGCCGGTTCAAATCCGGCCGCCCCGATGTTTTTTTTTGGGCTGGATCGGGGTGCATGGTGAAAGGGACATGAAGATCCTCCATACGGCTGACATCCATCTCAGGACCAAAGGAGATGAGAGGTGGCAGACCCTTGAGTCTCTCGTCTTGCTGGGCAGGAAGGAGGGTATCGATCTACTCGTGGTGAGCGGGGACCTCTTCGACGGGGAGGGAGACGCCGAAGAGCTGCGGCCGGCAATACGGGAGGTCTTTTCTCAGACAGGGTTCAAGATTGTTCTGATTCCCGGGAATCACGACAGGGACGCGTACAGGAAGGATGTCTGGTTCGGGGAAGACGTGGTCGTCCTGACCCGTCTCGATGCTCCGTTCGAATACAAGACGGTGAGGATTTGGGGGATGCCCTTTGAGCCCATAGGAGGGGAGGAGATCCTCCGGAGGCTCAGGATCCTGGGAAGCCGCCTCGCCTCGGACAGATGCGAGATACTGCTGTACCACGGGGAACTGCTGGATGCATTCTTCTCGAGAGGGGACTTTGGTGAGGAAGGCGAAGAGAGATACATGCCGGTCAAACTCTCCTATTTCAAGGACCTGGACCTCGACTATGTCCTCGCCGGTCATTTCCATTCGAGGATCCATTTCTGGAGTCTGGCCAAGGGGGGGTATTTCGTGTATCCGGGCTCTCCTGTGTCGATAACGAGAAGGGAGAGGGGCCGGAGGAAGGTCAATCTTTTTGAGCCTGGTAGTATGCCGTCCGAGTACCCCCTGGATTCGCCTCATTTTGAGGAGGTGGTGATAGAACTCGATCCCTTTGGAGACGAGAAGCCCCTCGAGGTGGTGAGGGGACGTCTCGGTGGAATTTGCGGTGAGGCGAGAATCATTCTCACCGTCAAGGGCTTCCTGAACGGCAGGACCGCCGGGATGGGAGAGAGCCGGCTTGTGGAAGAGATCAAGGGGATTTGTGGGGGGAGGTGCGTAGAGGAACATTATGAGTTCAAGGATATCGAGTCGATCCTCGAGGACGATCTGTTCAGGAGTTTTGTCGAAAAATTGGGGCGGATAGGATACAAGGAACGGGAGAAGGAAGAGGTGCTCAAGATCGCGACCAGGGCGATGATGGATGCCATGCGATGAGAATCAAGGAGTTCCTCGTAAGACGGTACGGTCCCCTCCACGACAGGGGGTGCACTTTCAGGCGTAATCTCAGCCTCATCTTCGGCAGGAACGAGCGGGGCAAGACCCTCACCATAGATGCCCTTGTGAAGCTGATGCTCGGGAAGAATATAAAGGATTTTGAGTTGATAGATCGCGTCGAGGAGAGCCCGGAGGGCTACGTCATCCTGGAGGAGGGGGAAGGCAGGGAAGTAAAGCTCCCGGAAAGAGGGACCCTCCCAAAGGTTCTGGACCTGAGTTCCGCGGAATGCAGGAACATCTTTGTCATAAGAAACAGTGACCTCTCCATCTCCCGGGAGCAGCAGTTCTATGCGGGATTGACAGACCGGCTGCTCGGTCTGAGAACTGCCGAGATTGCGAGGATAAAGGAGGCCCTTCGGGAAATCGGCAGAATAACTCCTACAGGTTCGTTCCGCGATATCAAGGAAGAGAAACTGAAGACTCGAATAGAGGGAGGGGAAGAACTCCTGGGCAAGATAGAGGGTCTCCTCGAGGAGGTGAGGCAAGAAAATTTCGACGACCTCGAAGAGGAGGCTGCTCGTTACGGTGACCGCCTGGACCGTATAGGGGAGATGATGGAAGAACTCGAGGCGGCCCGCAGAAGGGAGCGATACGAGAAGGGGAAAAGAGCCTTCGACAGCCTCAGGGAGTCCCTGGGGAGATTGGGCGGTATGGGGGTCTATGAGGAGAAAAGCGGCCAGGTATGGAGAGACTGCAGCAGGGATATTCAGAGACTCCGTGATGACCGCAAGGCCCTTGAGAGGGAGTTGGAGATAAGAGGTGCCGAACTCAAATCCCTGGTTAGAGCGTTTGATACGAAACAGAGCGATCTCCAGGTGATGAGAGAGGTGAAAAACCGGCTCGACAACGAGATCAGGCAGGAATTGAACGACTATGGAAGAAGGAGGCAGCGTCTGGTTTCCATGGAGAACCAGGAGAGGTTTTTCCATGGTGCGGGACTCATCTCCTCACTGTTGGCCGGTATCTGCCTGCTCGGGCTGCTGATCGAGCCCTCCCGAGTGTTCCTGGTGCTCTGCCCTCTGCTCCTTGTTTCGGCCCTGGTGCTGTGGGTAGCCAGGTTCAGGACGGTGAGGTACCGGGCTTCCCTTGCCGCCGACTTTGAAAGAATCAAATTGAGTCTCTCGAGGCTCGATCTGAGCGGAGGAACGGTGGAGGAGATTCTGTCGAAAATCCACCGGTTCGACGCGGAATTCATCAGGAGGAGTGAGGAACTCCAGGACGTGAGGAGGAGGAAGGAGAGCACGGAGGAGAGAATCAGGGAAGTGGAAGAGAGGGCTATCCCGGAAGTCGATAGAAAGATCATGGAGGCGAATGGGAAGATCGATGAGATAAGAAGGCGTTCCGGAGTCGAGTCTCTGGAGGAGTATATGGAGAGAGTCGGCCTGAAGCAGAACCTCGAGAAATCGGCAGGAGAGTCTGCAAGCGTTTTGAGAAGCCAATTCGGAGAGATTCAGGGAGGGTTGGCGGTAAATGTCCCATACTGGGAGAAAGAGATAGCAAGGCTTGAGAAGTACCGGGACAGGGCCGGGGGTACCAGATACAGCGAGGAAACCGTGGCAGAGCTGGAGCAGGAGAGGCAAGGGCTCCTTGAGAGTCTGGCAGAAACCAGGGATAAGGTAGGCTCTTTCCAGAGAAGAATGGAAGAGATCGAACGGAAGGCCAATGAGATTCTCCGGCCGGGTGAAGAGTATCTCTACTGTCGAACCTCGGTGGATCTGAGGGGGATCAGGAAGAGACTCGAGGATTTCCTTGCCCGGAACAGCAGGATTAGGAACTCCGCTTTGAAGGCCATATCCATCTTCGAAGAGATAGAAGGAGAAGAGAAGGAGAAGATATCCGAGCTCTTCGAGCCTGGAGGCCCTGTTTCGGGGTACTTTGTGAGGATAACCGGAGGACTCTACAGGGAGGTCACCCTTAACCAGCGCCTGGGGCGGATCGAGGTGGAGCGGGCCGACGGGGTTCGACTGGGCGCGGAGAAGCTGTCGGGAGGTGCTTACGACCAGTTGTACCTTTCCATCCGGCTTGCCTTGGGTGAGAGACTTCTGAAGGGAGGGAAGGGTTTTTTCCTCATGGACGATCCCTTCATAAAAGCGGACGAGGAAAGACTGCGAAGGCAGATGGAGGTGCTCAAGTCGATCTCTGCTTCCGGCTGGCAGGTCGTGTATTTCTCCGCTAAGGAGGAGGTCAGAAGGGTGTTGGCAGATGAGATACGAAGGGATAGTATTGACTATGTGGAAGCCGAGGCCGTGTTCTGTTGGCCGGGCCCGGGTTCCGGTGATATCCAGGGAACCGGCTCCTATGGCAATGGGCGGAGTGGATGAAGATACTTGTAACGAATGATGACGGTATCCATTCTGAGGGGCTCCATCTTTTGGTGGAAGCACTGAGAGAGGTGGGTGAGGTAATCGTTGTCGCTCCGGAAAGAGAGCGGAGCAGCGTGGCCCATGCTCTGACCATGGACAGGCCCCTTAGAATCAACAAGGTCGGGGACGATACCTATACGGTCGACGGCACTCCTGTGGATTGCGTGATACTGGGGACCCATATGCTGCGGCCGGAGCGCCCTGCAATCATCGCCTCTGGGATCAACAAAGGGGGGAACATGGGGGAGGACATCCTCTATTCGGGCACCGTCTCTGCTGCCCTGGAGGGGACGATCATGGGCATCCCGTCTTTTGCGGTATCGACTGTCTCGCGGGAGGATTTCAAGTTCAGGGGGGCTGCAGAGTTCGCCGTCCGAGTGGCCAGATTCATTCTGAGAAATGGACTGCCCCGGAGAATGCTGCTGAACGTCAACGTCCCGAATTTGGATCCAGAATATGTCCGGTCTTACAGGATTACCCGCCAGGGAAAGAGGATCTACGGGGATGTGGTCTGCGAGAGCAACGACCCCAGGGGCCGGAGGTGCTACTGGATCGGAAGCAACGAGTTGAGATTCGAAAGGGAAGAGGGGACCGATTTTGAGGCGGTTTCCCAGGGGTATGTCTCTGTGACCCCTCTTCATCCGAATCTTACCTGTTCTTCCTGCCTGAGAGAGATGAAATCCTGGGAGATATGACTTGGCTTCCCATTCTGGAGACCGAAGAGCAGCGGTCTCTTCGGGTTGGAGGGGGATCAAGGTGGAGCCGAAAAGGATCTATCTGGAGACTTTCGGCTGTCAGATGAACGAGCACGACTCCGAGAAGATCCTCGAGATTCTGAGTCCCCTGGGATACCGGCGGACCGTTCATGTCCATGAGGCCGACCTGATCCTCATCAACACCTGCACCGTTCGGGAGAAGCCGGAGCACAAGGTTTACAGCACCCTGGGACGACTGAGGAGATTGAAGCAGAACAAGAGGGGACTGGTTATCGGGGTGGGAGGCTGTCTCGCCCAGCAGGAGGGGGCGAGGCTGCTCGAGAGGGTTCCCCATCTCGACCTGGTCTTCGGACCGCATAATCTCAGTATGCTCCCCAGTCTGCTCGAGGACGTCCGGAAAAGGGGCAGCCGGCGGTGCGAGACCGGATTCCGCGAATGTGCTTCCTCCATGGAGGTGGTCCCTCTTCTTGAGGTGAAGGTACGGGCCTATGTGACCATCATGGAGGGGTGCAACAACTTCTGCTCTTACTGTATTGTTCCCATGGTCAGGGGGCCTGAGAGAAGCCGTTCCATGGCCGGGATCCTGAACGAGGTGAGAATCCTTGCCGGAAAAGGCGTGAAGGAGGTCATCCTTCTCGGGCAGAATGTGAACTCTTACGGGAAAGGCTTGAAAGAAGAGGCGAGTTTTCCGGCCCTTTTGAGAGAGATAGACCGGATCGGAGGGATAGAGCGAATCCGCTTCACCACATCCCATCCGAAGGACCTCTCGCCGGAGCTCGTCAGGTGTTTTCAGGATCTTCCAAAGCTCTGCGAGCATATCCATCTGCCCTTCCAGTCCGGGTCGGATCGAATCCTGAAGAGGATGAACAGGTCTTACACCCGCGAGGACTACCTTGAGAAGGTGGAGAGGCTTCGAGAGGTGTGCCCGACGATTGCCATTACAGCGGACGCCCTGGTGGGATTCCCAGGCGAATCCGACAGGGATTTTGCGGATACCATGGATCTGATAAGAAGGGTCCAGTTCGACGGTCTCTTCTCCTTTCGCTATTCGAGGAGGAGAGGAACCGCTGCGGCCGACTATCCGGATCAGGTGCCCGAACAGATCAAGAGGGAACGGCTCAGGATCCTTCAGGAGGTCCAGAGGGCGGTCACCCGGAGGAAAAACCAAGAGGCAGAGGGAAGAGTAGAGATGGTCCTGGTGGAAGGCAGGAGCCACAAGGATCCGGGTGAGATGACCGGCAGGACCCGGTCCAACCGCATTGTCAACTTCCCTGCAGGAACGGATCTTGTAGGCAAGGAGGTCCCCGTCCGCATCGAAAAGGGGCTCGCCAATTCTCTGCGAGGCGTCCTCCTGGATGACAAGGTCTGAGGCCTGTCAGGCCTGTGTCATTTCAGGGTGATACCATACTCCCTCGGTTTCTCGACCCTTCTTCCGCAGAGCTTTGTGGGCTCACCGGCGGGCTCCATCGTGTTAAGGTCGTAAACTTCACCAAGGGCCCTGCCTCTCGGTTACCGACCCTGCCGGAGACAGCCGGCTCTCCGGGTCTCTCACATCTTCCCTTCAGCCTGGAACTGCTGGGCCACGAAGTCCACGGTCGCCCGTGTCGCCCTGGAGAATTCGGTTGCAGTGGCCACCAAGGCCCCCTGCTTGTTGAACTGATCCTTTGTCATCCCATCCTCCTCGTAAGCCTCGACAAAGTAGGGAAGCCTGAGGAGCTTGTCGAGTACCTCCCTTGGAGGCTCCTCATAGATAGCCTGGGGATTGAAGGGCTTCATCCTGTCCTCCACCTCCATGAGCTGTGCGATGTATTTCGGAGGACAGGTGTAGATAACATTGCCTCCGGCGATCTTTTCGATGTGCCAGCTTGCCGCACTTCCATCGGTCGTGGGCGGGCTGATCCGCATGCTGCACATGAGCATCTTGTTGGGGTATCCTTTCTCCTCGATGATCCTGTACGCCCGCTTGAAGATCGCAAGCTCTGCCCAGCGGATCTCCGCCTCGCTCAGGTCGATCCCCCTGGCCTCAGCCTGTGTGCTCAGGTCTCCCAGGGTTCCATACCTGGCTGACATGTGGGTGATCACCGATCGCCATCTGTACAGGTCCACACCATCTGCTTTCGCTTTTTCCAGGCCACGCTGGACGGCCTCCATGCAGGAGACGAACTGGGGTACCGTGAAAGCCAGGGTATTGTTGGTCGCGATTCCCATTGCCGTCAGCCTCTCAATCAGTTCGTAACCCTGTCGGCTTCCAGGGCATTTGATCATCACATTGGGACTCAACTCTGCGAGTTCAAGAGCCTGGGCGAACATCCGCTCGGTGTCGTAGACGTCCCTGGGGTCCACCTGGCCGGACAGGTAACCGTAAGAGTGCCCGGATTTCTCCCAAACCGGCATGAAATACTCGGCTCCCCGCTTCACGATCTGCTTGTAAGTCATCCAGAAGATATCTTCAACCCCCTTGTCGGGATTTTCCCGAATCATGCCACGGACTATTTCGGCCCATGTCCCGGGATCGTCCTTGATCGCGTTGTAGCTCAGGGGGGGGTTGGTGGTTACACCTCGGAAGAGGGTCTCTCCAGGTTTATCAGGATTGAAAAGACGTTCGAGTTGCTCTTTCCAGGAGACTTTTTTCTCCTCTGGAGCACTCTCCACCACGCTCGCCGCCCAGTTTCCGTAGACCAGAGGTGATGAATCCCACCAGATCTCCGCGTCAGGGTTCACATCCTGCAGTCTCTCCAACACTCCTTTTTCAGCCATTTCCACTGACCTCCTTGCCCGGGCTTTCTTTCTTTGCCTCCAGGTTCACCCGGTAGTGTCCCGAGTGGACCTGGAAGACGTACTTGTCACCCCGATAGTGTGATTGGAGCAGCTCAACGGCCACCCCCTTGGTATCGTAAATGATGCTCTCCAGAAATATACCAGGCGAGCCCGGGGGCACCCTGAGAAGCCTGGCCTCGAGGCCGGTCAAGAGCACCCCCCTGAAGTTCTGAACGGAACGGTCGAGTTCCAGGCCGAAACGGTCTGCCAGAAGGCGATAGAGGGAGCCTGTCAGATCCATTTCCAGGATTTCGCTGAATTCTTCGTAGGGCAGGTGGCTCCTCTCCAGGATCAGGGGGATTTCGTCTCCCATTCTGAGGCGGACCACCTGGATGATCTTCGACCTCGAACCGAGCATCAGTCTTTCCGAAATCTCTCTGGTAGCCTCCACGACCCTCTTCGAGATCAGCTTGGTCTTGGGGGTGTAACCGGCGTATCGCACGTCTTCAGAAAAACTCGAGATCCGGTCCAGAGAGTATCTCGCCCTTTCAGGGATCCTGGAGCTTATGAAGGTGCCCACACCGTTCTTGGTGGTCACCAACCCCCGGCGGACCAGTTCCGAGATGGCCTGGCGGATCGTGTTGCGGTTGACCCCGCAAAAGGCGGCAAGCCTCGCCTCTGAGGGGAGTCTGTCACCGACTTGAAACCGCCCCTTGGCGATCATCTCCTCGATCCATCCCCCGATTTGCAGGTACTTCGGTATGCGGCTCTTTTGGTCGACGATCTCCGCCATGTAACGGGATCTCCGCCTGATGGCGCACCTACCCCCTCCGGGTCTCACGCCGTGGCCCCTGTCTGCTACCTTGTCCTGGCGGCAAAGAAGGAGGCAATCCCCTCCATGCAGGCTCTGTTTTCCTCGGCTGTACCCAGGCTGATCCTGAACAGTCCCGGCCTGTCCTTGAGGGTGCTGACCGCCTTGATCATGATCTTCTTTTTTTCGAAGAGGTAGTCGACTACCTCCTGCCCGTCAACGCCGAGGTCGGTGGCGTCGACGATTATGTAGTTTCCGTATGAGAAGTACGGTTTGAGCCCCCTTATTTTTGAAAGCTCGTCGTAGATGTATCGAATCTGGGCATTGTTGAATTCGATCTTCCTATTCAGCCCCTCCCTGTCGTCCAGGGCTGCCTCTGCTGCGGCAATCGACAGAAGACTCGTGTTCCACGGGATCTGGATTTTCCTGAAGGCCTGGATGATCTTTTCGTCGGCAAGAGCATAGCCGAATCGGATTCCGGCCATCCCATAAGCCTTGGAGAAGGTGTGACTCACCACCGTGTTCGGATACTCCCTGATCAGGTAGTCCTTTGATTCGTGGTCGGGGTGATATTCCAGGTAGGCCTCATCCAGGAGCGTGGGAATCCCGGCTCCAAGCAACCGCCTGATGTCTTCATCGGGGATGAAGGCACCTGTGGGGTTGTTGGGATTGCAGAGCACCATCAGTTTTGTTTTCGGCGTCATGGCAGCCAGCATGCCGTCTGTGTCGTACTGCATGTCAGGGGTCACGTCGACGGTGATCACGTTGGCTCCCACATTGAGCGCCCTGATCTCATAAAGAGAGAAAATGGGATTTGGAAGGAGAATTTCGTCACCCGGTGCCAGAAAGAGCCTGCACATGAGTTCGATGATCTCCGATGATCCGTTACCGATGTATACGTTGTCGGGATTCACCTTGTGGATTTCGGCGATCCTTTTTCGAATCCGTACTCCGTTGTCAGGGTAGCGATTGCCGAGTCTGGCAGCGTCTGTCACGGCCTGGACCACCTTTTCCGAAGGCCCGAGGGGGTTCTCGTTCACAAACATGCGGTGAAGTTCCTGGTTCTGCCAAGCCATGGTGATATTGTCGGTCTTATACGGCTTGATCCTGTCATACCAGGGAACAAAAAACTCTGTCACATCCATCTGCCCACTCCTTTCGATACAGAAAGTAGATGATTAGCTGTCTATACACCTTACCAGAGTGACCGAGTCTCTGTCAAGAGTCTCTTCTGCCAGGGTTTCCTCGATTTTCGATGAAAAATACTTCCAACCGGTTGATTTTGCCGTTTTTTCCTCTTTTTGACGGCAGAAATCCCTGTTGCCGAGCCCTTGCGGGCGGCGAGTCCCTACATCAGCGGTCTGCCGCTTTTTCTCGAGATGGGGCTGATTCTCCGAGAACGGAAGGATTGCGGATCGTTGGAAGGCATTTCCTTGAGGGGCGCAGTCTCACGTTGCACCGCCTGCCACGGCGTATCCACCCCTTTTGCCCATGACGATTCTGAGCAGGCCGAGCATGACGAGCACGATGGCGATGACGCAGGTGGCCATAGCATCGGCACTGGCCGTCCAGCCGTCGTTATCGAGCCAGATGATCTCGATGGCCGCCAGATGAACGGTTGCGGATACCAGGAAGATCACCGCGCTGATGGTCGTCATGGAACGCATAAAGAAATAGACGTAGTTCTGGAAAAAGGCCACCCTGGAAAGGGGGAAGATCAGACGGACGAAGGTGCTGATCGATGTGGAGCCGAGGCTGGTGGCGGCCTCCTCGATGGACGGATCGATGTTCTTGATATTGGAGATGCTTGAGAGAGTCCCCAGTGTGAAGTTGGCGATGACGACACAGATGATTATTATCCAGGGGGTTCCGTAGAAGGGATAGTAGGGCCTGTTGAAGGCGAGGATATATCCGAGCCCCAGGACCAGACCCGGAATAGCCGCAGGCATGACGGAAAGCAGGTAGAGGATCTGGACCCCAAAAGGTTTCTTCTTCTCCACGATGTATCCTGCGATGAGTGTGAAGAAAGCGCCGAAGAAACCGACCAGGATCGAAATCCAGAAACTGGTCCAGATTGCGGAGTAGCCTCCCAGGGATGGAAACCGGTAATGCTTCAGGGTGAGAGACCAGTCATAGGGCCAAACGCTGACAAAGGATCCCATAACCACCGTGGCGAAGACCATGATGATAGAGGCCGAAACCAAAGAACAGTAAGTGAAAAAACCCCATTTCCTCAAGGGCCGGGAGGGCCGGATGAAAGGCCGGGCCGCGCCGCTGATAAGAGCAAAACTCTTCCTGGTTACGTAGTAGTTGAACATGAAGGCCGCCACAGAGGGGACGAGAAGGATTACACTCACCGTGGCCCCGAGGTCGAAGCGGTAGAGGTTTGTCACCTGAGCGTAGATCTCTGTGGCGAGCACGTTGTAGTCCGCCCCTATCACGACCGGGTTGCCGAAGTCTGTAATGGTAAGGTTGAAGGTGAGGGCTGCTGCACTCAGGAGCCCGTATTTTGCAGCGGGAACGGTGACCCTCCAGAAGACCTGGAGAGCACTTGCTCCCAGGCTTTCCGCGGCTTCATCCAGACGGGTGTCAACCGCTGAGAGGGTGGTATAGAGGATTACCAGTGCATGGGGGAGACAGTAGAGAACCTCCGACACGATGATGCCCCATGCCCCGTATATGGACCAGCCGGATTTGAACAGATGGGCGGTTATGAGGCCGTTACGGCCGAAGAGCAGGATGAGGGCCAGAGCCTGAATTATGGACGGGGCTATGAGCGGCATGAAGGCCACCGTATTGAAAAAACCCTTTCCCGGTATGGTCGTCCTTGTAAGAGCGTATGCAAAGAAGAAGGCCAGCACAGTGGTGATCGCCATGGTCATGAGGGAGACATAGAAACTGTTATAGAGGGACCTGGCAATGCGGGGAGTTCCAAAGTACTTGATATAGTTGCTCAAGGTGAAATTCTCCAGGCCGAAGGCTCCTTCCTTGAAGAAGCTCATGACCAGGATCTTGTAAATGGGAAAGAGCATGAAGAAGACGAGAAGAAAGGCGATAAAAAGGCTTACGCCGGTCAGGATATACCGGTCGACGGCCAGGCTTGCAGGAGAAACAGCGTATGTCTCGTTCCTCGATCGGTTCATCGAGCATCCTGCTCCATTTGCAAAAGAGGGTACCCTACTCGGTCGGATCTAATCCGGCTCGTACACGAGAAACGCATCCGGGGGGAAATACATCAGAACCTCATCTCCCCGTTTCAGTTCGCGGTGTTCGAAATCTTTTTCCACCATATCGACGATGACCTCTGCCTCCGGATTTGTCACGAGGAGTCTCACTACGGCTCCGAGAAAGGTAATGACCTCAATCCTCCCGCTGACCATATTCGATGGTTCCAGGCCGGGGGGTTCTTTCCCAGGGGTGATGATCTCGACCTTTTCCGGCCTGATCGACAGGATGACCCTGTCTGAGGGTAGGGACCGGACGAGGGGAACGACAAAACTCGTCTCCTTGACCTGCACCGCACCGTCTTGGCGTCTGCCTTCGAAGAAGTTGGAGGTTCCCACGAAATCAGCCACAAAGCTGGACAGGGGATTCTTGTAGATCTCCATCGGTGTGCCTATCTGCTTGAAAATTCCCTGCTCCATGACTACAACCCGGTCGGCGATGGCCAGGGCCTCCTCCTGATCGTGAGTCACGTAGATCATGGTTATGCCGAGCTCCTGCTGGAGCCTCTTTATCACCGCCCGGAGCCGGACACGGATCTTCGCGTCGAGGGCACTCAGAGGTTCATCGAGAAGGAGAACACTTGGGTTCGGAGCGAGGGCACGACCCAGGGCTACCCGCTGTTGCTGGCCGCCGCTCAACTGGGCCGGATAGTTGTTCCGCCAATCCCTGAGCCCGATCAGATCGAGTATCTCATCGACCCTTTCCTTGATTCTGTCCCTGGGCATCCTCCTCATCTTGAGGCCGAAGGCGACGTTCTCCGAAACCGTCATATTCGGAAAGAGGGCGTATGACTGGAAGACGATCCCGAAATCCCGCCTCTGGGGAACGAGATCGTTGATGACCTTACCCTGGTATACGATTTCGCCACTTGTGGGTGTCTCAAACCCCGTGATCATCCTGAGGATCGTCGTCTTACCGCACCCGCTGGGTCCCAGGAAACAGACGAACTCTCCCTCCTCGACCTCCAGGTTGACCCTGTTCACCGCCACCAGGGTACCGAACACCTTGGTCAGGTCCCGTAGCTGCAGGTTTCTTGGCATGACCGACCTTCTATACTCCCTTCTCAAAGAAAAAGAGAGGAGACACAGCCGCCGTGCCTCCTCTCCTGGAATTGGTCTATCTCAGGAACTTGTCCTGCCAGATGACCAGGATCTCTCCCCTGTTGGTGGCCTGCCACTGGAAGTCCATGGGAGCGAGCTTGATGGTCTCCAATCTTGGCAGGTCAGGGGGGCCGGGAATTCCTGGGAGGGTCACTCCGAGCTTGAACGTGGCATACTCTCGCATGGCTCTCTCGCTGATGGCCCAGTCCAGGAATTTCTTTGCAGCCCTCTTATGCTTGGCTCCCTTCAGAAGGGCATTGGCCTCGAGTTCGTAACCAGCCCCTTCGCTGGGAAGGACCATTTCAACGGGGAACCCTTTCTTCTTCAAGGACGAGTAGACGAAAGCAAAGGAGCACCCGATGGCGTATTCTCCCGCAGCGGTCAGTTTGGCCGGCTTGGAACCGCTCTTGATATACTGCCCCATGTTCTTGTCGAGCTTTTCCAGGAAGGCCCAGGCCTTGTTCTTCTTGACGGGCTTCTTTGCGTAATCCGGGTCGAACATCTCCAGGATACTGGCCACCTGGAGGAAGCCCGTGCCGGAGCTAGCAGGGTTGGGCATGATCAACTTGCCCCGGTACACGGGGTTGATCAGGTCGTGCCATCCCTTGGGCTTGGGAAGATTCTCCTTGGCCATCACCTGTGTATTGAGAACAAAGGCAGCCATGTAGAGGTCGATGGCGACCCAGTAACCGTTCGGATCCTTGAATTTGGCAGGGATCTTGTTCCAGCCCTTCGGCTTGTACCGGTCTAGGAGCCCCCTGTCCCTGAAATCCTCCATGTTGGTTACCGCCCATCCCCAGACCACGTCGGCCTGAGGGTTGTTCCGTTCGGCGAGCATCCTGGCGCCGAGCTCGCCTGTGGAAAGGCGAATGATCTTGATATCCAACCCGGGGAGTTCCTCTTTGGCCAGCTTGAGGTACTCCACGGTTTCTTCCGTTTCCAAGGAGGTGTAAACAACGACCGGCTTCTTCGCAGCAAGGACCGGTCCGCTGAGAAACACGGAGAGGGAAAATACCAGCAAAAACACGATTGAAATCCTCTTGATCTTTCTCATAGTTCCTCCTCCTCTCGAAGATAATCTGCCCTTGTGGGCAACCCCGGTGCTCGGCTGTCAAAAGACGGCGGACACCTCGACCTCTTGGAACCCTCCATTCGCATCCCCCCTTTCCAGAGTCGTTCCCTTTGAGGGTACATCGAAAAATAGATAACCCCCGGCCGGTTGAGAATCACGATTCCTTTATATGTCCAAAAGAGAAAATTGTCAAATCGTCTCCGACTGCTGGCTTCCCCGCGTCCGGGTGGGCCCCCTTCTTGACAGGCTTTTCCCTTATCTGGTAGATCAGATCAGGAGGGGGAGAGTTTTGCCGCTGGGGGGACGCAAGCTGAAGGATGGAGGAACAAGCAGAATAAAGGGGGAAGGCCCCCCCATGGTCGTTGCCATCGACGGACCTTCTGGAGCCGGCAAGAGCACCGTTGCAAGGCTCCTGGCCGGGAGGCTCGGGTTCCTCTACGTCGACACGGGTGCCATGTACCGGGCCGTTGCGTTGAAGGCGAAGAGGGCCGGCCTCGATTTGCGTGATGAGCACGGGATGGGAGAGCTTTGCCGTTTCTTGGAGATCGATTTTCTGCGGGATGAGGAGGGGATTCGCGTCATCTGCAGCGGCGAGGACGTAACTGATCTCATCAGGAGCCCTTCTATAAGCCTCCTGGCTTCTGAGATTTCACGGATTTCCGCGGTCCGGCAGTCTCTGGCGGAGCTCCAGCGGGGATTCGGAAGGAGAGGCGGGGTTGTACTCGAAGGTAGAGACATCGGGACGGTCGTCTTTCCAGAAGCTGATGTGAAATTCTTCCTCGATGCGGATCCGTCGGTTCGAGCCAGGAGACGATACGAGGAGCTCAAGGCAAGGGGTGAAGATGTGGAACTCGAGGAGACTATCCGGGAGATGGAGAGGAGAGACTACAATGACCGGACTCGTGCCCTGGCGCCTCTCCGGGCCGCCCCTGACGCAGTGCTCATCGACAGTACCCACCTAAGTGTGGATGAGGTGGTCGAGATGATGGCCGATATCTTCCGTGAAAAGGCAGAGAAGAGGTGAGATCCGTCAGGGCCGGTGGTGGACTCGAATCGATTTGTTTTTTTTGCGATAGTGTGCTATATTTTGGCCAATTGATGAGCAGGGGGTGCTTTGTTAATGGAAAAAAACGGGATTCCGCCCGAGGAGGCAGGCACAGGGCCGGCCGAGGAGGCGGAGAGGGAAGCGGGTAGTGCAAAGAAGGAGGAGGAGAGCTTCCAGAAACTCTACGAGGAGAGCCTGAAGTCGGTCGAAGAGGGGGAAATCATACGGGGTGTTGTTATCGACTTCAACGAAGACTTCGTGACCGTGGACATCGGTTATAAGTCGGAGGGGCAGATTCCGGCCAGCCAGTTTCGTTCTAAAGAGGGGGAGATCTCCGTCAAGAAGGGAGATGCCATCGACGTTCTGGTGGAGAGAAAAGGGATCGAGGACGGCTTGCTTGTTCTGTCCAAGGAGAAGGCCGACAGGTTGAAAGCCTGGCATGAGGCGAGCGAGGCTTGCCGGGAGGGAGAAGTCGTTGAGGGACAGATAGTCGGGAAGGTAAAAGGGGGTCTGTCGGTCGATATCGGGATCACGGCGTTCCTGCCGGGATCACAGGTCGACATCCGGCCTGTTCGCAACCTCGACAGGTTCATCGGGCAGAGGCTCGAATTCAAGGTGATCAAATGCAACCGGAAGCGGAACAACGTGGTCCTCTCCCGCCGACTTCTCTTGGAGGAGAGGAGGCGGGAGCTGAGGGCTCAGACCCTGAAGCTTCTCAAAGAGGGAGAGATTCTCGAAGGGGTAGTCAAGAATATCACCGACTATGGAGCCTTCATCGACCTTGGAGGTATCGACGGACTCCTCCATATCACGGATATTTCGTGGGGTAGGATCAGCCATCCGTCCGAAAAGGTTTCCGTGGGCGATCGAATCAGGGTGAAGATACTCAACTACGATCCAGAGACCGAGAGAGTCTCCCTGGGTTTGAAGCAGACGACCCCTGACCCCTGGGAACATGCCCTGGAGGCCTATCCCATCGGCTCGAGAATCAAGGGAAAGGTTGTAAGCATTACTGATTACGGTGCGTTCGTCCAGCTTGAAGAGGGGATCGAGGGACTGGTCCATATCTCTGAGATGTCGTGGACCAAGAAGCTCAAACACCCGTCGAAGATCGTCGACGTGGGGGATATTATCGAAGCCGTCGTGTTGGACATCGATCCGGCCAAGAAGAGAATTTCCCTTGGCATGCGCCAGGTGGAACCCAACCCCTGGACGATCATCGAGAGCAAGTATCCCGTGGGTTCTAGGATCCAGGGCAAGGTGAAGACCATAACCGATTTCGGGGTTTTCGTGGGATTTGAGGAGGGGATCGACGGTCTCATCCATGTTTCGGAGATGTCCTGGACCAAGAAGGTGAAGAACCCTGCCGAGATGTTCAAGAAGGGCCAAGATATCGAGGCGGTTGTCCTGAGCATCGACAAGGATAGCGAAAGGTTCTCTCTGGGAATCAAACAACTGACGGCTGATCCATGGGATGATATTCCGAATAGATACCGGGTCGGGGACAGGGTAAAGGGGAAAGTAACAAACATCACCGATTTCGGGGCCTTTGTAGAACTGGAACCGGACATAGAGGGGTTGGTCCATGTTTCCGAGCTCAGCAAGGAGAAGGTGAGTAACCCTGCAGACGTGGTCAGCCTCGGGGAGCCTGTCGAAGCCGTGATCATCAATGTGGACCGGCGAGAAAGGCGGATCGGCCTGAGTATGAAGAACGTTAAGGAATGGAACGAGAAGGAGGAATACGAACGGTACCTTGCCCACCAGTCCTCCACCAGTTCCTCTCTGGGAGAACTGATTCAAAGGGAGATGGAGAAAAAATCGATTGAAGAGAGGCGCAACCAGAAAAAGGAGACCGAGGATTCGACAAAGAAGGAATGAGCAGCCGCCTCTTCAAACCACCATCGGGGGCTCGGCCAGAGCCCGCCTTATCCGTCCCTGGTACTGACAAAATCGCATCTACCCGAAGCCTTGTATCGGCACGATCCTAAGCCTCGTTTTGGTTTTCCTTGTTATCCCTTGTAGTTAATTTTTCCACGGAGGTCCCAGACGGCTCTGAAGTTTTTTCAGCCGGAGACTTCCCAATTTTGTCAGCTCCTTGCAGGGTCCCTCTTGGAACCGGGTTCCCAGGCTTTTCTTCAAACCGGGGATACGATTAAGGGCGCGGTTGGATGAAGTGGTGCGCCGCAAAGCGGATTCGCGGTATCGAGTGGGTGTGCCGGTTTTCTTGGAGACTCGATTTAGGGCCATGGTTGGGGGGGGAGAAGGCTCCGACAGGGAGGGGATTCCTGGCAGTATTATTGCATGACAGGTGGCTCGGTACTTGGTGGGCACGAGGCGGTTCCCTAGGGTGCCCTGAGCGGACGAAGAGAGGGAGTTTTTTTCAGATGAACCCAGATCAGACAAGGAAAGGTGAGGGTTATCGCGTCGTCTTTGTCGGACTCCTGGATCCATCGGAGGACAATGTTAGAGCCTTTGCCGAGGAGCTCTCAGCGGGTTTCCGGATCTCACTGGCGAGGGCGGTCCGCATAGTGAGAAACGCCCCCATGATCATCAAGAAAGGCGTCTCCCGTTCCAAGGCGGAACGGTACGAACACTGGTTCGCCAAACGGGGGGCCCGGATCAGAATAGAGGAGACCCACCCGCAGGCCCCGGCCATTTCGAGCCCGGCCGGCCAGCCGAGGGCAGAGGGTTTCGAGACTACGGCGATACAGACAGATGAACCGACAGGCGAAGGGTCGGCGGCGGACGGGGCCGTGCCGAGAGACGAAAGTGTTGCCAAGGCCTACGATGACGAGATTGCAGCTGCCTATGATGAAACCTTCACCCCGCCGAGTCAGAGCCCCCCAAGGCCGCAAGGAGCACAGGCCTTTCGCTGCCCCCAGTGTGGACAAGAGCAAGAGAGGGGAACAGAATGCGTCAGGTGTGGAATCATCTTTGAGAAGTACGAGCGGATCATGGAGAACGAGGAGATCAGGGAGGCCGGTTCCAGCCGGGCGCGTGAGGAGGAAGAACCGGCGGCCGACGGGGGACTCCAGATCAAGATTGAACCTGCAGGCTTCTGGGTCAGACTTGCGGCCTATGCCGTCGACGGGTTTGTCATCAACCTGGGCATGGGCATGGCAGCCCTCCTCCTCTTTTTTCTCCTGGTAAAGGGCGGTGGGAACTTCAGGGGTCTTGCATCGCTTGCCCCCACAGGCTCCTGGATTGTTCTTTCCGGCGTCTTTGCCTACCACATCTACTTTCTCGGCAAGAGGGGCTACACCCCGGGCAAGGGTTTTCTTAAGCTTCAGGTTATTCGTCAGGACGGCACGGGCATGTCTTACGGAGATGCAGCCATCAGAACGTTTTCCTACACCCTCTCCTCGATCCCTTTCTACCTCGGCTTCCTCTGGATAGGATTCGATGCGCATAAGCAAGGCTGGCATGACAAGATAGCCAAGACCCAGGTCATCAAGGCTGAAGAGACTCCGTCCTGGCGTAAATGGGTTGTTCTTGTGCCGGCGGTTCTCCTCCCCATGACCGCCGTCATAGGGGCTGTCGGCATCCCCGCTTACAGGGGATATGCTTCTCGAGCCGACGTTGCCAGGGCAGTCAACGATCTTCAGACCCTCAAGAGCCACCTGGAAGAGCACTTCTACCGGTACGACAGATACCCTCTTACGGGTGAATTCGGATCGTTTCTCACCAGCAGTCTCGGCCGAATCCCACGGGATCCCTTCAACCATGGCCGGCCCTACCGGTATGTGTCGGACGGCTCGAGCTTCACCTTGTGGAGCATCGGCCCTGACGGGGTGGACAACGGGGCTCGGATAGCCTATGATCCTCTCTTTACTAAGGGCCTCAGACAGAAAGGGGATATCATAGTCTACTCCGACGAGGGGACCAGCGACGGGGGCGAACTTTTCGGGATGACTCCTTCCCCATCTTAAGGCCGATGTGATAAAATCAAAGGAAGATCACGAGAAAGGTCTTCGGAGCCTTGGCTGATTCGTGGGGCAAAATCGTAACACATACCGATTTTGACGGTGTGGTGAGCGCGGCTATCTGCTCCTTCTCCCTGGGCATAAACCAGATCGTTTTTGCTGGCCCCACGGCGATCGAGCGGAACCTCATATCCGTGTCGGACCGCGACGTGGTGTGCGATCTGCCCTACCCGCTGGAATGCGGCCTCTGGTTTGACCATCACCCCGGCAATCTGGAGGCGCTTCGCCTCAGGGGATACGATCCGGCGCGGATCCCGGGCCGATTCGACCTGAGGGATAGTTGCGGCCGTGTGGTCTACGAGTACTTCTCGTCGAGAGTCGGATTGCCCCCCTATTTTGAGGCCACTGTCTACAATGCGGACGTCATCGATGCCTTCAAGTACCGGGATGTGGAGGATTGGAGAAGAGAGACACCGGGAAAGGTGGTCGATTGTGCTCTGAAAATGGCGGGCCACCCGGGAGACGGAAACTATCTCCGGAGAAAATCCGTCTTTCTTCTCAGGGACAACCCCCTGGAGGTTGTCGCCGCGGACCGGGAAATCAGGGGACAATACCAGGCCTACAAGGGCCAAGAAGAGAGGATGCTGGCGACGATCCGGGAGGCTTCCTATTTCCTGCCGGAAGACGAGGAGCACGAACTCATCATCATCGATCTCACCAGGTACAAGCGGCGGCCCTCGATTCTCAGAAACCTCGCCTTTCTCCTTTACCCGACTTCACGGGGTGTTGTCGAGATCAGGAGCCTCTACAGGCAGGGGATCAAGACAAACAACTTCAGCCTTTCGATATCGCTCAGTCCTAGTTGGGGCTCTTTTTCAACCTCTAGGGATCTGGGCGAAATCATGAGGGTTCTCAATATTGGTGACGGCCACAAAGGGGCTGCCGGGGGAACCGTGAACTGCCGGTCCAAAGATGAGATGATTCGGAGAAAGCAGGAGCTTCTGGAGAGGATCCTCTCACTGTGGAAGGCAGGCTAGGGGTTCGATCAGGGGATTTGTCGGAAGGAACGAGTTCGAGTGCCTAGCGGGGAATTCGCCGGGATTTGAGCCTGCCGAGTGGATACGAGAGGGAAACCGCTTTGAATGTGAGGGCAGGGGAACAGAGGTGGGCGCGATCCTACCCCCGGCGCCCGATACCTGCCGTGGGAGGGGTCGTTGTGAAAGGAAGAGATGTGCTTCTCGTGATGAGGGGCAAGGAACCGGGATATGGGGAGTGGTCTATCCCAGGAGGCGCGATTCACGTGGGAGAGACCATGGAGCAAGCCGTGGTTCGAGAGATCAGCGAGGAGGTGGGCATCCTCACGGACCCTGTACAACTGGTGGGAATCCTGGACCGGATCATTCATGACGAAAGAGGAATGGTCCGGTATCATTACGTTCTGCTCGATTTCTTGTGTCTGTACCGGTCCGGCAAGGCCAAGCCGGGTTCGGATGTGCTCGAGGCGCGGTGGGTGAGGGATGCTGAGTTGGGCGGGTATGCTTTGCCCGAGGAGACCGAGGAGGTGATCCGAAAAGGACTGGAAGTCGCCGGTTCGATCCTATTGGGGAGAAAGAAGAAGCCGGTAAAGACAACCGGATCCTGAGGCCAGGGTGGTGAACTTATTCATAGGGTGAATATAGTGTAAATCTCTATGATTGTCTCCTATCCTTTAACGAGAGAGGTGAGAGGAGTGGCTTTAAGAAAGCCTGATTATGCAGGAAGTTGGTACCCGGCGTCCCCGGAGCAGTGCCGGAGAGAGATCGAGCGTTACGAGGAGAGGGCAAGAGAGCTGTCGGTCACACCGGATGAGACGGTCGGAGGGATTGTGCCCCACGCTGGTTGGTACTACTCGGGGGAAGTGGCGTGTGCTGTTCTGAAATCGATTGCCAGGTGGTCCTCTCCTGAAACCGTCGTCATTTTCGGGATGCATCTCGGGCCCGCAAGTGATCACGTAATCATGGCGGAAGGAGCCTGGGAGACCCCTCTCGGTATTCTCGAGATCGACGAGGTCCTCTCCCGGGAATTGACAGAATCGTTCGACTTCGTTGAGGAGACGCCCTCTTTCTACGAACCGGACAACACGATCGAGGTGCAGTTGCCTTTTGTCAAGTATTTCTTCCCGGAGAGTCGTATTCTGCCAGTGGGAGTGGCCCCTCGAGCAGAGGCTCTGGAGATCGGGGAGAGAGTCGCTGATCTTCTTGCAAAGAGGGAGGGGCAGGGGGTGGTCGTGGGGTCGACGGACCTGACCCACTACGGCCCAAACTACGGGTTTGCACCGAGGGGGACAGGAGAGAAGGCGGTCGAATGGGTACGGAACAACAACGATAAGAGGATGACGGATCTGATGGTTCAGATGAATCCCTCTGCCATGCTCCAAGAGGCCCGCTCAAGCAGGAACGCCTGCTGCGTGGGAGCGGCTGCTGCGGCCGTGGCTGCAGTAAAGAGGCTCGGCTGCCGGGCAGGAGAACTCCTTGTGTACCGGACGAGCTATGATATCGAACCCAGTACAAGCTTTGTGGGATACGCCGGGGTGGTCTATTATAGATAGAATCCCCAGGCTCAGGATGGATTTCAGACGGGCGGCAAGTGTTCTGGGGCTGATTGTCTGGATAGCCTTCCTTGTCGCTGCTCCGGTCTCTCACGCGGGGTCAGGCGAGCTGTACTACTGGACCGACGAGGCGGGTAAGGTCCACATCGTAGACAGGATCGACCTGGTCCCCAGAGGCCGCCGGATAGGGGTAAGGGAGGAGAGAGTCTCGAAGCATCCAAGGGAAGGCTCCCCTGTGCAGAGCTCCCCAGAGGAGGAGGGAGCGAGCCCGGAAGTTCAGCCGGAGCATCCTGACAAGGTAGCGGACTCGAGTGTTTCGGAGGCCGCGAAGAAGGATGAGGAGAAGAGAATCGAGGCTCTCCGCGGGCAAAAGGACGAACTGGAAGCCGAAAAAGTCCGCCAGCAAGCGCTGAAGAGACGATTCAAGAGCAGTTCGGTCCGATCCAGGGTCTATGGAAAGAGGGTCGAAGAGCTGGACAAGAAGATCGAATTGATCGAGAAGGAGTTGGAAGCATCCTCTTCCAAGGTTCCATGAAGGTCGATTGTCAGTTTACTCCTCTGATGATTTCGGGCCGGGAAAACAACGATCCGGTCTTTGTAGTCATCGACGTGCTCAGGGCGACCTCCACGATAGTCACCGCTTTCATGAACGGCTGCAGGTCTATTCTGCCCGTGGCCGAGGTGGAAGAAGCGCTCCGGTTGGCAGAAGATTCGAGAGAAAAAGTCCTCCTCGGAGGCGAGAGAGGAGGCCTCATTGTTGAGGGATTCGATCTGGGCAACTCCCCGTTGGAATATACCCCTGGCCGAATAAGGGGGCAGACCGTAGTTTTTACAACGACCAATGGATCGCGGGCCTTTCGGGCCCTCCCGAAAGGGGCAACGGGTGTGGTCGCTTCCTTCTTGAATCTGAGGGCCGTGGGCGGATACTGTGTGAGAGAGGGGAGGGACGTGGTGGTGATCCTTTCGGGGCGGGAGGGGGGATTCTCGCTGGAAGATGCGGTCTGCGGCGGCGGAGTGGCTGCCGTGGTGCGGAAGGAGTTGGGAGAGACAGCCGAACTGACCGATTCTGCGCTGGCCTCTCGGATTCTTTACGATCATTTCAGAGAAGACCTGGTAGGTATGTTCAAGGCGAGTTTTCACGGCAGGCATCTTGTCAGGATTGGAGCAGAACAGGATCTCCGTTACTGCGCTCAGCTGGATTTGACGGAAATCGTCCCTCTTTACCGGGACGGCAGGATAGAGCTTTCGGGCAGGAATTGAGGTTCAGGACAGACGGGTTTTGGAGACCGGGGATATGAGGAGGGAGGAGAGAGAGATCAAATCGAGGCAGAGGGTAGAGGAGATCCTCCAGAGGGCCCAGGTGGGGAGGCTGGGAACCCTCTCGCAAGAGGGAGGCCCAATGATCAAACCCGTCAACTTCCTCTACTCGAAGGGGAGGATCTATTTCCACTCGTCTTTCCAGGGGGAGAAGATGGGCGATCTCGCCCTGAACCCCAGGGTCTGTTTTGAGGTGGACGAGGCCGTCGAATACATCCCGGCATCGGGTTCTCCCTGTACGGCGAGTTTCGCGTACCTGAGCGTCATCATCCTGGGGCTGGCCCGCCTGGTTGAGGACCCGGAGGAGAAGATCAGGGTTCTCAACCAGCTCACGGAGAAGTACCAGCCCGGGACTAAGCTTTCTCCGCTGACCAGGGAGACGGTTCAGAATGTCGCCGTCGTTGAGATCGTGGTGGAGAAGCTGACCGGCAAGGAGAATCTGCCCCCGGGATTTCGACCTTGAAGCTCTGAGAGCTCTCCTGTTTTGTGAAGGCCGGGGGGCTAGCCGAAAAAGGATCGATGAACCGCCCTCAGGGCGGGCTTGAGATCGTGCTCCTTGACCATGAAGTAATAGGCAACTCTTGAAGGTCCCATAGAGATCATCTCGATATTGACGCCGGACTCTGCAACAGCGGTAAACACCTGGGCGGCGATCCCCCTCTTTTCGGCCAGTCCTTTGCCCACTATTCCCACGAGGGCCAAATCGCCGGCTTTTTCCAAATGCACATAGGGCCTGGGACGGATGTTCCTGATCTCCTGGTAGCCCTTTTCCATATCTTCTCGTCCGAGGAGAAGGCTGATACAGGTCTGTGAAGTGACAACGGATGTGATGTTGATCCCTTTGCCGCTCAGATGGGTGGCGATTGCTCCCAGGACTCCTGGTTTGGCACCGAGCCCGGAAGAGTGAATCTTCAAGACCCCTACATCCGTGTTGTGGGCGATGCTCTTTACGACCGTCTTGGTACGGTCCGTCTTTCTTGTAATCAGGGTCCCCTCTCGATCAGGATGGAAGGTGTTTCTGACAGTCAGGGGAATCCCGGATCCTTTCAGGGGCTCCACGGTGTTGGGATGCAGAATCTTGGCTCCGAAATAGGAGAGCTCTGCGGCCTCTTCGTAAGAAAGAACAGGAATCATGTCGGCTTCGGGTACGAAGGCGGGATCGGCACTCATGAAGCCGTCCACGTTTTTCCAGACTTCGAGGCACTCTGCGTCCAGGGCCGCGGCGACCACAGCGGCGCTGTAGTCGCTGCCCCCCCTGCCGAAGGTGGTCACGCACCCATGCGTGTTGACGCCGAAATACCCGGTCACCAGGACGATCCGGTCTTCAGTGACCGCGGGGAGGAGTCTTTGCCTGAGGTTTGTGCGAGTCGGTTTCATGAGTGCCGTGGCGCTTCCGTACTGGCCGTCGGAGATGATGCCGATCTCCTCGGCCGTGTATCCCACGGTTTCCACCCCCTTGCTCTTGAGGGCTCCTGTGAAAAGCATGACCGAGAGCCTCTCCCCAAAGGTCATTATCATGTCTTTGAGCCGGGGGGTGACCTCTCCCGTGAATGTGAGGCCGAAATAGAGACGTTCGAGGCGTGAGAGAAGATCCTCCATGGAGGCGGCTGTGCTATCGCGCAGTTCGGGCTGCGAAACGAGAAATTCCAGCAGCGGGAGGTGCATCTCCCGGAGCCCCTGGATCACGCCGGCGATATTCTCTTCCGAAACCAAAGCCCTCTCGATGCCGGCGGCAAGAGAGTCCGTCACTCCCCCCAGACCCGAGAGAACCACCACGTTTCCCCTGCCCCTCTGGAGGATGATGCGGACAATCTCACCGATCTGCTCCTTCTCGGCAAGGCTTCCCCCGCCTATCTTTATGACTCTCATGGCCGCCTTACCTCTCCCGCGACATTCAAAACAACAAGTATAGGAAGCGGATATTCTCTAGTCAAGGGAAAAGGGCCTTTTCTGGAGTTTCCTGACTTTTGGAGAACACCCTTGCCCCTTCGCTCCCAAGCTCACGCGGTGACCCTCTCGAGCTTCGCGGGTGGGGATTTCTGCTTCTTCCCCACGAACACGAACCACGAGCCACGACCACGAGCCACGACCAAGGCGGGGCGTCCCCGGGGACTGTTGACAGGCCATGGGACGGCTGGTTATGTTTTTAAGACCATGAAAGTCCAGGTTTCGGTTGTCCGCTGTGAAGGCTACGAGTACGAGAGAGTGTCAGAGGCGGTCAAAGAGTCTGTAGGCCGCCTGGGTGGAATGGGCCGCTTTGTCAAGGCCGGGCAGAAGGTCCTGCTGAAGCCGAACCTTCTGGTCTCTTCTACTCCACAGAAGGGTGTGACGACTCACCCGATGGTGGTCAAAGCCGTAATAGAGATGGTCAAGGCGGCAGGGGGTGTACCCGTGGTGGGAGACAGCCCGGCTGTCGGAACAGCCCTTCGTGTGGCTGCCAAAGCTGGAATCGCCCAGGTGGCGGAGGAGGCGGGGTGCCGGGTCGTCGACTTCCGGGAAATCCTTCGGGTACGGGCACCAGAGGGGTTCATATTCCGGAGATTCGAGGTCGCCCGAGAGGCCGTGGAATCAGACTTCGTCATCAACCTTCCCAAGATCAAGACCCACGGGCAGATGCTGCTTACCCTGGGGGTGAAGAACATGTTCGGGTGCGTCCCGGGCACCCGCAAGGCCGCTTGGCATCTCAAGGCAGGGGTGGACAGGACATACTTCGCCAGGATGCTCGTTGAACTCTACTCGACCCTGAAGCCGGGCCTGACCGTCATGGACGGAATCGTGGCCATGGAGGGAAACGGACCGAGCAGCGGGACGGCGAGACCCCTTGGGATGATTCTTGCAGGAACCGACTGTGTTGCTCTTGACTCGACGGTCACCCACATTCTCGGTCTGCCCAGGGAGAGATTGTGGACGACGCAGGCGGCCATTGAGTGCGGCATCGGCGTAGCCGCCCCGGAGTTGATAGAAGTACTTGGGCCTTCGTTGCGGGAGCTGTCCGTTGCTCCTTTCAAACTCCCCGTGGCTGCGGATCTAACCTGGGGTGTCCCGGGGTTCATCAGAGGTCTTGTGAAGGATGTGCTGGTGCCCCGACCCGTGATCGAACGGAGCCGATGCAGTGAGTGCCTGAGCTGTGTCAAGGTCTGTCCTCCCGGGGCGATGAAACGCGGGGCCGGAGGCATTGTCATTGATCGGGATAGATGCATCCGATGTTTCTGCTGCCAGGAGGTCTGCCCCGAAGGGGCGATCGAGATCAGGTCCGGCTTCCTGCACAGGGTTCTGAGGAGAGGGCGGCAGTAAGAGGATGAGAAACATCAAGCTCACCATAGAGTACGACGGGACGGCTTACCACGGATGGCAGGTCCAACCGAATTTGAATACGATTCAGGGAACCCTCCAGGAAAAGATAGGCGTAATTGCAGGGGAGAGTGTCTTGCTCATCGGAGCCGGAAGGACCGACGCGGGCGTGCACGCCCTGGGTCAGGTGGCCAACTTTAGGACGGAAAGCAGAAGGCCCCTGGAGGCCTTCAGAAAGGGAGTGAACAGCCTCCTCCCTCCTGACATTGCCGTGAGAGGGGTAGAAGAGGTGAGCCTCGACTTCCACTCCAGGTTGGACGCCAAGGGCAAGGTCTACGAATACAGAATCCTCAATAGTCCGGTCTGCTCGCCCATCCGGCGGAGGTTCTCCTGGCACGTCCCTCAGAGACTGGACCTTTCCAGGATGGAGGAGGCGGGGAGGGTGCTTCTCGGGACTCATGATTTCACATCCTTTCGGTCTGCCGGATCGGACAACCTCAATCCACTTCGCACTTTGACGGGTCTGGAGATTCTCAAAGACGCAGATGGAGTGATATCAATCCGGATCAGGGCTGATGGTTTCCTCAAACAGATGGCGAGAAACATCGTGGGGACCCTGGTAGAGGTGGGCAGAGGAGCGAGGGATCCCGAAGACCTTGAGGAGATTCTCAGGATGCGGGACCGGAGGCGGGCAGGGATAGCCGCTCCGCCCCGTGGCCTGTTTCTGGTGGAGGTCGAGTATTAGGTTGCCGGTTTTTCCAGGAGAAGGGGGGTTCCTGCCCTCTAAGTCTTTTGTCCAGCACCGGCTACGAGAGAAGGAAGGAAAAATGAAAAAAGAGTGGCTCTTTCCCTGGATCGTTCTTGGAGTGGGGATATTCTTGATCTGTCCGGCTCGGTCGGCCGGATCCTGGTCCCAGCCGAACCTTACCCTCCACGCACCATCCGCCGTGCTGTTGGATGGAACAACCGGCCAGATACTCTTCGAGAAGAATCCCGAGGAACGGTTCGCCCCTGCGAGCCTTACCAAGGTGATGACCCTGTATCTCGCCTTTGATGCTCTCAAGAGGAGAGATGTGAAGTTTGACGACCAGGTCCTTGTCAGCAAGAGAGCCTGGAAAATGGGAGGCTCCCAGATGTTTCTCGAGGTGGGAGACAGGGTCAAGTTCATCGAGTTGATCAAGGGGGTCGCCACCATATCGGCAAACGACGGGGCTCTGGCCATTGCGGAGTTTCTCACGGGTTCCGAGGAGGTCTTTGTCCACGAGATGAACGAGAAGGCGCGCGCTCTCGGCATGGAGCACACCCGCTTCGTGAATCCCCACGGGTTGCCGAGAGAGGGCCAACATACATGCGCCATGGATATGGCCGTTCTCGGACTTCACTACCTCCACGATCACCCAGAGGCGCTGGAGTTTCATGCCCTCCGGACATATACCTACGGCGGAATAAAGCAGAAAAACTGGAATCCCCTCCTAGGGCTCGGGGTGGGGGTGGACGGTCTCAAGACGGGGTACTTGAAGACTTCGGGCTACCATATCCTTTTCACGGCCAAGAAGGGAGACCGGAGAATCATCGGCGTTGTCATGGGAGCAGATACTGCGGACCATCGCAACAATGACGCATTGAAACTCATCGGATACGGGTTCAAGAACTTCTCGAACCGTGCCCTGGTAAAAAAGGGAGATGTCGTCGCCAGGGTGGACGTGCCGAACGGCACTCCTCCTCAGCTAGCGCTTGTGGCGGCTCGGTCGGTGGTCGTAACGGTTCCGAAGGCCATGGAAGGCTCCCTCCCCGTGAGAGAGGAGATCCCCTCGTCGGTAAAGGCCCCCATCAAGCAGGGAGAGGTTGTGGGAAAGCTCGTTTTCGAGGGCGAGGGGTTTCCGAGCAAGGAGGTTGACCTGCTCGCGAGCCAGGATGTGCAGGTCAGATCCTATGTTCTGTACTACGCGTTGGCCTCTGCAGCCGTGGCCGGGCTTCTCGGTCTCGCCTTCTGGAGGAGGAGGTTTTCCAGGAGAAAACGGCAGTGAGCGGATAGGCGTTGGGCGGCAGACAGACGGGCCTCATTCACACAGGGACGAGATCGTAGGTCCGACTTCCAAGCCCCATCTGTTCGCCGTACTCGAGTTGGACCTCCCAATCGACTTCAGGATAGAGACCGCGGAGCTTATCCTCACCCGGGTTCAGATTCTTGGTGAGTTTTGAGCCGGGGTTGCCCTGGGCCGCATTTACAAGGTCTACAGCAGCCTGGTCGATGGCCACAGGGTCTGTGGAAGCGAGGATTCCGATGTCTCCCACGATCGGAGCGTCGTTTGCTCCGGCGCAGTCGCAGTGAGGGCTCACCTGCAGGAGGAAGTTGAAGAAAAAGGCTTTCCCCTTCTTGTTTTGGAGCACACCCAGGGCATGTTCAACGAGTTTTTTTTGAAAAAGGGGAACCTCTCTGTTCCACTGGATCGCTATGGCCCCCTGGGGGCAGACCACGATGCAGATGCCGCAGCCCTTGCACTTCTCAAGATGGACACGGGCTTTTCCCCTGACCATGGATATGGCCTCAAAGGCACACTTCTCCGCACATATGCCGCATGCCTTGCACTTCTTACGGTTCACCTTCGGGCCCAGATTGGAATGCTGACTCAGTTTCCCCTCTCGGCTGACCCCCCCCATGCCGAGATTCTTGATGGTGGCGCCGAAGCCAGTGAATTCGTGGCCCGTGAAATGGGCGACGCTCACCAGGCAGTCTGCATAGTAGATGTCGTGAGCCACGGTGATTTCCTGAAAGAAATTTCCATTGATGGCGACCCTAACCGAGGCGTTTCCCATGAGTCCGTCGGCGATGATGAGCGGAGCGCCGACAGAAGAGAAGCCGAAGCCGTTTGCCACGGCCGCCCTGAGATGGGATACCGATTCGGACCTCTCACCCCTGTAAAGGGTGTTTGTGTCGGTGAGAAAGGGCTTGCCCCCGAGCCCTTGGATGTGCGAGAGGATCCGCCTCAGGAAGATGGGCCGGACATAGGACGAGTTGCCGGGCTCTCCGAAATGGAGCTTGACCGCCACGAGGTCGCCTGACTCGACGAGCTTTTCCGGTGCGGCCCTCGACATCAAACGCTCCAGCTTGTCGAGGACGTTGGACCGTGAATCGATTCTGAGATTTGCAAAGTAGACTTGGCTTTTCATGATCGGCTCCTTGTCTCCTTACTCCGGCAATAGACCGGGAAGCAAATCTAAGGGAGTTGTCACTCCTTGTCAAGGGCCGCCTCCCTGGGGCCTGGTGAGTTTTTGATCGAGGATTGTCACCGGTTGTTGGTTGGCTGTCAGCGAAAAAGCCGCCCTCGCTCCTGAGTCACACAAAGACCCGCGCCGGACCGGCTGACAGGCTTTGTCCGCAGTCCGGACGTCGACCTTGGCAGCGTTGTTGACATTTACCATGAAAGACAGTAATTTTTCTGACTAAGCCGTGGCGAGTCCATCTCTATTACGCAGGGGTCAAGTTTGATGAAAAAGTTCGAGACTGAGAAGATCAGGAACGTCGGTCTTTACGGCCATGGAAGCGATGGGAAGACTTCCCTTGCCGAGGCCGTCCTTTTTGCTACCGGTGAGAACAACCGCCTGGGCCGGGTGGATGAGGGTTCTTCCCTGATGGATTATGAGCCTGAGGAAGTCCAGAGGAGGATGACCCTCACGGCTTCTTTTGCCCAGTGTGAGTGGAAGAAACACAGGATCAATCTCATCGATACGCCGGGTGACCCGAACTTTATCGACGACGGGAAGGTTTGCATGACCGTGGTGGACGGAATCATCATGGTCCTCGGTGCCAACACAGGAGTCAAAGTCAAGACCGAGGAACTCTGGAATCTCGCCAACAGGATGAAGATTCCAAGAATCATCTACATAAGCAAAATGGATATGGAGAGGGCGGATTTTGACGGAGTCGTCGAGGAGATAGGGAAGTGCCTGGTCTCGGTTCGGGCCGTTCCGGTGTTGATACCCCTGGGCCAACAGGGAGATTTCAAAGGAGTGGTGGACCTCATCAAGATGAAGGCCCATGTCTATGAGGGCGACGGGAGCGGGAGTTTCAAGACCGAGGAGATTCCAGCTGACCTGAAGGCAGACGCGGAGGCAAGAAGGGAGAAGATGATCGAAACCCTGGTGGAAGCCGATGACAGCCTGATGGAGAAGTATCTCGAGGGAAAAGAACTCACAGAGGAAGATCTCCTTTCCTGCCTGCGCAAGGGGGTGAAGGAATTGATCTTTGCCCCGGTGGCTTGCGGTTCCTCGGTCAGAAACTTCGGGGTGGCAGCGCTTCTCGACCTGATCAATGCCTGTATTCCCCCACCAGACTGGAGGGTAACCGTTGAGGGGAAGAACCCCAAGACAGGAGAGGTGGAGACAAGAGAGCTGAGAGAGGACGAGGCCTTCTCTGCCCTTGTATTCAAGACGGTTGCAGACCCCTTTGCGGGAAAGCTGACCCTCTTCAGGGTCTATTCGGGGGCTCTCAGCCCTGATTCCACCGTGTACAACGGGACGAGAGAGATAAAGGAACGGGTGGGACAGATCTTCGTCATGGTGGGAAAGAAGCAGAAACCGGTCGGGTTTGCCGGAACTGGAGATATCGCCGTTGTAGCCAAGCTGAAGGAGACGAGGACCGGCGATACCCTCTGTGACGAGAAGCGACCCATCGTGTTCAGCCCCCCTCCCAGATCCGAGCCGGTCATATCCTTTGCTCTCAAGCCCAAGAGTAAAGGGGATGAAGACAAGGTGGCTTCGGCCCTGCAACGACTAATGGAGGAGGACCCCACCATCAGGGTCGGCCGGGACGAGCAGACCAAGGAGATCATTCTTTCAGGGATGGGACAGGTTCACGTCGAGGTGGTGGTGGACAAACTCAAGCGCAAGTTCGGCGTGGAAGTCGATCTAGAAGCTCCCAAGGTTCCATACAAGGAGACCATAAAGAAGCCGGTCAAGGGGGTCATCTACCGGCACAAGAAGCAGACCGGGGGGCGGGGGCAGTTTGCCGAAGTCCATTTTGATATCACCCCCCTTGAGAGGGGTAAGGGGTTTGAATTCGAGAATGCGCTGACGGGCATGAACGTGCCGAGGAATTTTGTTCCCGCCGTTGAAAAGGGGATCGCCGAGGCCATGAGATCTGGAGTTCTGGCCGGATACCCTGTTGTCGATCTGAAGATCCGGTTCTACGACGGCAAGTCCCATGAGGTTGACTCATCAGAGATGGCCTTCAAGATCGCCGCCTCCATGTGTTTCAAGAAGGGGGCCAAGGAGGCCAGCCCGGTACTGCTTGAACCGATCATGAGGATGGAGGTGGTCGTCCCTGATGAGCACATGGGGGATGTCATCGGGGATATCAACAGCCGGAGAGGCCGCGTCCTGGGTGTGGACAGCAGGGGAAACTACCAGGTCATCAAGGCCCTCGTGCCCATGGCTGAAGTTCTCAAGTACGATCCCGACCTCAGATCCATGACAGGGGGGAGGGGGTCCTTTTCACTCGAATTCGACCACTACGAGGAAGTCCCTGCCCATCAGGCTGAGAGGATCATCCAAGCCCAGAAGCAGGAGTAGACGGGAGAGCCTGCAGCCAAGACCATCACGATGAGAGCGGTAATTCAGCGGGTCAAGTCAGCCCGGGTTTCCATCGAGGGGAGGACCGAGGGGAGGATCGAGCGGGGTCTCTTGGTCTTCCTTGGTGTGGGAAACGGGGATGAGCCCAAAGATGCCGACTACCTCGCCTCCAAGATTGCCGGCTTGAGAATATTTCCGGATACATCGGGGAAGTTCAGTCTCTCTGTGAGAGACGTGGCAGGGGGGATACTGGTCGTTTCCCAGTTCACTCTGTACGGGGACTGCCGTAGGGGACGGCGTCCCTCCTTCACGGGCGCCGCTCCAGGCGATGTCGCGGAGAGACTGTACGGGTATTTCATTGAAAAGATGTGCCAGCAGGGGCTTCCGGTGGAGAGCGGAATTTTCCAGGCGGCGATGGAAGTCCATCTCGTCAACGACGGACCCGTGACGATCCTCCTGGACAGTCGGAAATGCCTGTAGGCTTCGAACGATCCAAGGGCACGGTCAAGACATGGGTTGCTCTGCTTTGTCTGGCATCCTTCGGGTCGGTTTGGGCACGCGAGCCACTGTGCTCGCCGCGCCTGGAAACCCAAGAGCACGGCCTCACGCAGAGAGAGCAGGCTGCCCTTCGTACCATTGCGAGAAGGGCGATAGCATCTGCCGTGAGGGGGGAGGCCCTCCCACACTTCGCTGTTTTCTCAAAGCGACTGGAGGAGCGCCGAGGGGTCTTCGTGACCCTCAAGAAAGGAGGGCGGCTCAGGGGTTGTATCGGATGCCTTACGGCGAGTACGCCCCTGTATTTGACGGTGGAGAGGATGGCCATCCAGGCCGGTACGTCTGACCCGCGATTTCCGCCCCTGGGGAAGGACGAACTCGACGATCTCGAGATCGAGATATCTGTTCTCGGGCCTTTGAAGCCCCTCGAAGGAGTGGATGAGATTGTCATAGGGAAGCATGGGGTTTTTATCTTACAGGGGAGACACAGAGGTGTCCTGCTGCCCCAGGTGGCTCTGGAGAACGGATGGGATCGAGAGACCCTCCTGGAGCATCTGTCACGTAAGGCAGGTCTGCCAGTGGACGCCTGGCGAAGCGAGAAATCCCGGATCTATCTTTTTACCGCTCAGGTCTTCTAGTCTTCCAGGGGGTAGTCCGAAGGGGTGAGAGGGATGGAGGGGGACGAAAATGAGTGAGGAGAGAGAAAAGAGGAGGAGGGATCAGCGGGTCGGTGTCGATCTCGGTCTGACAGGGCAGGAGAAAGAGTGGCTCCTACGAGTTGCCAGGACGGTCATCGAAAGTCGAGTCCTGGGCAGACCGGTTCCCGAATTCAAGCCCCCTTCCGAGAGGCTCAATGAGAAGAGGGGTGCCTTTGTAACCCTCAAGAAGGGAGACGAGCTTAGAGGTTGTATCGGCAGCATTCGGGCCAGCAGGCCCCTTTACAAAACCGTTGCGGCCATGGCAGAAGAGGCGGCCTTCAATGATCCGCGTTTTCCGCCGGTCTCTCCGCAAGAGCTGGACGATCTGGATATCGAGATCTCCGTGATGACCCCTCTTACAAGAGTCGAGAATGTGGAGGAGATCGAGGTCGGGAAAGACGGAATCTATATCGAGAAGGGGTTTTACAGCGGCCTTCTCCTCCCCCAGGTAGCCACGGAATACGGCTGGGATCGGACGACCTTCCTGGAGCACACCTGTTACAAGGCCGGTCTTCACAAGGATGCCTGGAAGGAGAAGGAGACGAAGATCTATAAGTTCTCTGCAGACATATTCTGAGGATGGAGTGGGATCCGACCAGAGAGGCGGAGCCATGGAAGGACCATCGGTCCTGAGCTGGGTGAGCCGGCGGGATTTTCTCGGCAGGTGTATCCGTTGGTCCGCTTTTTTCGCCCTCTCCGGTACAGCCCTGGCAGGCCCATGGTTGAGAAGAGCGGTCGGCAGGGTATTGCGGGGAAAGCCTGGATTCACACGGCTCAAGGTATCGCCTCTCTTCGTGCCGTTGGAGCACGGATATGTGGAGTGTACCCTCTGCCCACGGGAGTGCCGTGTTGCCCCCGGGGAGCGCGGGTACTGCGGGGTACGAGAAAACCGGAAGGGAAAGTACTACACTCTCGTCTACGGGAACCCCTGTGCCGTCCATGTCGATCCCATCGAAAAGAAGCCATTTTTCCATGTGCTCCCTGGGTCGAGGTCTTTTTCCATCGCCACGGCGGGTTGCAACTTTGACTGCAAGTTCTGCCAGAACTGGGAGATCTCTCAGGCCACACCCGAAGAGACGGTGAATGTCGACCTTCCCCCTAGAGAGGTTGTTGACTTGGCAGAGGAGTATGGATGCCGGTCGATCGCCTCCACCTATGTGGAACCCACCATTTTCTTCGAATACATGTTGGACGTGGGTGTGGAGGCCCGAAAACAGGGCATACTCAACGTCTATCATTCCAACGGATACATAAATCCTGAACCGCTTGAAACACTGATGGAATTTCTTGACGCGGCGTGCATCGACCTCAAGGGTTTTACCGAAGACTACTACAGGAGCATGACCGAGGGGACTCTCCAACCCGTGCTTCGAACTCTCAAGGCTCTTCGCCGACGGGGTGTCCATCTGGAGATCGTAAATCTCGTGATTCCGACGAAAAACGACGATATGGATGAGGTTCGTAGGATGTCGAGATGGATCAAAGAAGAGTTGGGCCCGGAGGTTCCTCTCCACTTCAGCAAGTTCTACCCCATGTACAAGCTCAGAAACCTCCCGCCAACCCCGGTCAGCACCCTGGAAAAGGCCAGAGAGGTCGCTCTCTCTGTGGGCCTGCAGTATGTTTATCTGGGAAACGTCCCGGGGCATGAGGCGGAAAATACCTTCTGCCCCAAGTGTAGGAAACTCCTGATCCGGAGGACAGGCTATATGGTGGGAGAGATAAACCTGGAAAGGGGGAAGTGCAAGTACTGCGGGAATCCTATCCCGGGGATCTGGATCTGATCGCCGGGGAATTCCCGGGAGTCCGGGCGATCTCTCACCTATCTCAGGCGAGAGGGGATCTAGTGGGTGGACTCGGGTTACTCCTGGTGGTTTCTATTCCTGCCTGTCTCATGCCTGGGGTTCAGCGGTGGAAAGAATCGGGTCTCTCGGCTGCCCATCCCATGAGGGGTGAGTCCTCTTTGCCAGGACGAGCAGAAAAACGGCCGAGAGATTGAGGGCTGAGATGAAACAGAGGGTCTGGGGGATCCCAAAAACGGGGAGAAGGACAACCCCGGCAAGGAGGGCTCCCGCAGAGGATCCCACAAGGTCGATCCCGTTTACCAGCCCTGCTGTTGCAGCGAGCCGGGTGCTCTCTCCCAGATAGATGCGGTTTGCCAGGGGGAAATGGAGACCTCCCAGAAAACCGGCAACCCCGGTGAGAAATGGGAAGAGGATTTCGATGACAAGGAAGTTCCCGGATAGTTTCGGCAGGCCTTGGAGCACCAGGACCACCAGGAGGACGACCAGGCCGTAACATGCCAGCCCCAACTGGAGGGCGATCAGATTTTTCAGGGGGTTCTTCATCTTGAGAAGCGTCCGCGTCATGGTCCAGCTTCCCGTCACCAGCCCGATCATAAATCCTGCTATGATCAATCCCAACTTCTCATAGAGAAACCCGTAGAATACCTGGAAGGCGAGGAGCAGGACCACCTCAAGGGTCATCTCCGTCCATCCGGAGGCCAGGACGGCGGGGAGAATAGCGGCCCTCTTGCCGGACCATTCCCCCGGCCTGGCGGCAAAAGGGGAGAGGGCCAGTGTGATCAACCCGAGCCCACACAGGATCTCCCACAGGCGGACCCTGGCGAGCCTGAGAAATACCCCCTTGAAAAAGGGTTCATATTGGGCGCTCCAGTGGACCGCATCATAGAAGTAGCAGACAGGCTTCAGATCGTGGCTGGTCGGGGCGGCAGCCAGATCGCCTTCCAGAAAAGACCGCAGGTATTCCTGCCGGTCCTTGGAGAGATTGAAGATGATGTAATACTCCCGGACAAACCGGAGCCTGAGATGCCTCTGCCGGATGCGGTCCACCAGGAGACGGGGATCTGAAACCATTTTCCCGTGGCTGGATCCAAAGAAGCGGGCAGTCGCCCCTGGAAAGACGATGATCTCCGGGAAAACCTCTTTCATTGTTCGATAGACCGACCTGAGATACTGGGCCAGGGTTGGTCCGATGATATTCTCCGAAGAGGTTGCTGAGAGAGAAAGGACTCCCTCGGGGGTCATGACCCTCGCTGCCTCTCTCAGGAACTCTACCGTGTAGAAGCGGTTGAGCTGGGCTGTCATTGGGTCCGGGAGGTTGATGATGATCACGTCGTAGCGGCCGGAGGCTTTCTTTATGAAGGTCCTCCCGTCGGTGTAGTGGATCCTGACCCTCTGATCGCCCAGAGAGTGAACCGCGCCCGGGGGCAGGTAGGCCCTGCCGAGCCGGATCACGGCGGGGTCGAGCTCAACATAGTCGACCGTCTGTATGGATGGGTGTTTGAGGATTTGAGAGAGACAGCTCGAGACTCCACCGCCGATCAGGAGCACCCGTCTCGGAGCCGGGTGCTGGAGCAGGGCATAGTGGACCGACTCCTCGGAGGTAAGGGGATCAGGGTAGGAAAACACCCAGAGCCCGTTCTCATAGAGGCTGACCTGCTCGTCTCTGGAGAGAAAGGCGATGTTTCCATAAACGGTGTCCTTCGACTCGATGAGCCGGAAGCCACCCCACTGGAGACCCCTGGTTTTGCGGTCCAACAGGTTTGCCCGGGTGAGAGCATAGGCCTCTCCCCCGATGGCGAAGAGAGTCAGGAGGGTGACGAATCTCCGGGCAGACAGTGAGGTTTTCATCGTGTTTTTCCCTATCAGGAAAAGGCCGGAAAGGCACAGGAGGAGAGATACCATCAGGGCGATCTGGACGGGATTGAGCCTGCCCAGAAAAAGATAGGTGAACAGAAGACCACCCAAGGCGGCTCCAAAGGCCTCGTAGAGGTAAGAGAGAGCAACGGATCCGGCCTTCATCCCCATCGTTTCGTCGAGAATCGCACAGGCAAGGGGGAAGAGGAAACCGGAAACCAGGCAGAACGGTGCGAGAAAGGAGAAACTGAGGGTCAACATACCGAGCAAGCCGATAATCTCTCCCGGAGGTATCCCCCAGAGAGTCTTGGCGTAACGGAGAGACAGGATGGAAAGGGGGAGTGCAAAGGAGAGGAAGAGCTGGCCGAAGAAGAAGACGAGGTTTTTCCGCCGGATCCGGTCCACGAATCTTCCCAGGCCCATGCTGCCCAGAGCTGTCCACATCAGCCAGGACGCCAACACGATCCCGGTTGAGAGCTCATGGCCGCAGAAGATCACGATGAGCTCCCGGATCAGCAGGATCTGGCCGGCGGTCGCAACGAAACCGACGACAAGTATGGCAAAGAGCAGGGTGTTTTTCATTTTCCCGTGGAAGTCCTGGTGAGGGGTTTCTTCCTCCTCTCCGTTCCTGCCACCACGAGGGTGAACTCTCCCTTTACCCTTCTCCTGTTGAATTCTTCGAGGACATCGCCGATAGTCCCCCTCAAAACCTCTTCAAAGGATTTGGTGAGTTCCCGGGCCACGGCGATCTCACGATCGCCGAGGATTTCCAGAAGATCCTTGAGGGTTGCGACGAGACGGTGGGGAGATTCGTAGAGGACCAGGGTCCGGTCCCATTCCCTCCATCTTTCGATGGCCTTCCTGCGCCGCGTTGCCCTGTTCGGGAGGAAGCCGAGGAAAAGAAAGCTGTCGGTAGGAAGGCCGGATACGCTGAGGGCCGCAAGGAGGGCAGAGGGCCCCGGGATGGGTTTTACTGGGATCTGGTCGCGTATGGCAAGACGGATCAGGCGGAACCCCGGATCCGAGATTCCAGGTGTGCCGGCTTCCGACACCAAGGCGATCGTCTTTCCCTCTTTGAGCCGGGCGAGGAGGGTTTCGGCCTTTCTCGGCTCGTTGTGTTCGAAATAGGACGTTTGAGGCGTCTTGATTCCATAGTGACGGAGCAATCTTGCTGTTGTACGGGTATCCTCTGCCGCGATCAGGTCGACCTGCTTCAGTATCCGGATGGCCCGGAAGGTTATGTCCTCCGGGTTTCCCAGGGGTGTGGCCACCACATAAAGGATTCCCTGTGCATCTGGGTTTGTCTTCATGGATCCCAACAGCTCGCTCAGGCCATGATGTGGGAGTGGATCCTCTTTTCAATCGCCCTCTGGATCTTTTTCAGAAGGCAGCGCCTGGTTTGGGGGACCAGGAGGAGCATACCTATGCCGTCTGTGAAGAACCCCGGTGTGAGAAGCAGGATCCCTCCTGCCAGCACAAGGGCACCTTCGAGGATCTTTCGGGCCGGGGGAACCCCCCTGGCGAGGTCGTTCTGGATTTCACCGAGAACGGCAAAACCCTGAATGTGCATGAGATAGGCGCCCACGAGGCCTGTCAAAAGGATCAGGAAAAGGGTATTGAGAGTTCCGATCCGCGTTCCCACCTCAAGAAGGAGCAGGATCTCGATCAGGGGGATAATGGTGAAGACAGCCAACAGACGGAGCAACCTCATTCTTTCTCCTTGGCCTCTTCCCAAAGGCGGTCCATCTCTTGGATCGTCGTCTCTTTGAGGCTTCTATGAGATCTTTCCAGGGCTTTCTCAATGTAATGGAACCGCGCGACGAATTTACGGTTGGCCCCCTGGAGGGCCTCTTCGGGGTTGTTCCCCGTCAGCCGGGCGATATTCACCAAGACAAAAAGAAGATCCCCCAGCTCCTCGTGAATCATTTCCTCCTGTCCCAGGGAGATGGCTTTCTTCAATTCGCCTATTTCTTCGTCTAGCTTCTCGAAGATCTGGTCGACCTCGGCCCAATCGAACCCTACCCGGCTCGCCCTCTCCGTGATCCGGTACGCCCTGAGGAGAGCGGGGAGATGCCGGGGAATCCCTTCCAGAACTGACCGGCGCTGGTTCTTCTCCCTTTTCTTCAGGTCGAACCAGGCCTCTTCCACCTGCCTGGAGGTCGAGATTCTCTTTTCCCCAAATACGTGGGGATGCCGCTCGACCATCTTTCTTGATACGGACTCGATTACCTCCCAGATGTCGAACTTTCCCTCCTCTTTGGCCAGATGGGAGATGAAGAGGATATGGAACAGGAGATCTCCCAGTTCCTCTCTGAGACCTGCAGGATCGCCCTCATCTATGGCTTCTATGACTTCGTAGACCTCCTCGATGAGAAAGGTCTTCAGGGTATCCATGGTCTGTTCCCTGTCCCATGGGCAGCCCTGGGGAGACCTGAGGCGCTCCACGATGGAGATGAGTGTGTCGAAGTTTTGCTTTTTCTTTTCCACTGTCGTTCCGCCGGTTTTAGAGAAACATAGGACAATCCGGATGCCTTTGCAAGGCATGCAGGGGGGAGAGGTTTGTGTCTCTCTAACCGAGGAGCTCTGGAAATTCTCAAAATCAGGGTGGGCTCTCTCTCTGTCGCGAGAATACCCTTGTCCCTTCGCTCCCGAGCCCGCGCGATGATCCTCCTTGGGTTCTTGGTTGGTTGTCGCTGAAAAATGCCGCCTTGGCTCGGCAAGGGGGGCGACCAAGAATGGTCGCAAAGTTGGCACGATATTTGATAGTCCAAGTTTTCAGCTCTGAGTTCACCTCCTTTCTTTGGCAGAGTCCTTTGCAATCCCCCCTCAGGACTCTGCCCTTTTTTGGCATTTTTCTGCTTTTCATGTCATTTTTTTGACTCTTGACGCGGAAATTCCGACGCTTTTGCACCACCCCTTCTCTGCCTCCCCCTGCGAACTCTTTCCCCTTGGCCGGACTGGATCGTCACCTACGGCTCGGGGCCTTGGAATGCCGGGCCTTCATCTTGCTTTGGCTGTTTTTTTGTGTTATTTTTCAGGTTCGATTGCAAAAATTTTATTCGTTTCAATATATTAGAGTCTTTTGGTCCGCCTTGGATTTCCGGGCGAATTCGTGGAGGCAGAAGGGGAGGCCATGGATTATAAGGCAACGCTGAATTTGCCCAGGACGGATTTCCCGATGAAGGCAGCCCTGTCGGAGAGGGAGCCGATGTTCTTGAAGGAATGGGATGAGAAGGGAATCTACGCAAGGATCCTTGAGAAATCCAAGCACAGGCCCAAGTATATCCTCCATGACGGTCCCCCCTATGCCAACGGCCACATTCACATTGGGACGGCGTTGAACAAGATCCTAAAGGATTTTGTTGTCAAATCGAAGTTCATGAGCGGCTATAACAGCCACTATGTTCCCGGCTGGGACTGTCACGGTCTTCCCATCGAGAATGAAGTGGACAAGCAGTTGAGGGAGAAGAGGAAGACTATGAATGTCCTGGAGGTCCGGGCGCGATGCCGGGAATTCGCCGGAAGATTTCTGGATATCCAGCGGCAGGAATTCAAACGCCTGGGGGTCCTTGGCGCGTGGGAGGATCCATACCTTACAATGAGCTACGATTACGAGGCGACTATTGCCAGAGAATTCGGCAAATTCGTGGCCAAGGGAAGTGTCTACAAGGGCAAGAAGCCGATTCATTGGTGCTACCACTGCAAGACAGCTCTGGCCGAGGCCGAGGTTGAGTACGAAGACCATGTGTCTCCGTCGATCTATGTCAAGTTTCCGGCCCTTTCCGATTTCGGTGAGAGGTTCGAGCCTCTCAAGGGAAGGAAGGTGTCGGTCGTGATCTGGACGACCACGCCCTGGACGATACCTGCCAACCTGGCCATCGCCTTCCATCCTGAATACGACTATGTGGCCGTGGATGTGGGGGGTGAGGTTCTGATCCTGGCCGAGGCCTTGCTGGATACGTGTATGGAGAAATTCGGGTTCTCCGAATACAGGGTCATAAGCCGTTTCAAGGGGAAAACGGTGGAATACCTGAAATGCCGCCATCCTTTTATCGACCGGGAGGTCCTCCTGGTCCTGGCCGATTATGTGACTCTCGATACAGGTACCGGATGTGTCCATACGGCTCCGGGACATGGCAAGGAGGACTATGAGACCGGGCTGGCCTATGGTCTCGACATCTACACCCCTGTGGATGATGACGGAAACTTCACGGATGATGTACGGTTTTTTGCAGGCCGGTTCGTCTTTGATGCCAACGAGGCGGTGAATGAGAAGCTCCGCGAAGTGGGGAGCCTGCTCAAGCGTGAAGAGATGAAGCACTCCTATCCCCACTGCTGGCGTTGCAAAAGCCCGATCATCTTCAGGGCGACCGAGCAGTGGTTCATCTCCATGGAGAAGAACGATCTGAGGAGAAAGGCGCTCGAGGCCATAGAAAAGGTGGAGTGGACGCCCCCCTGGGGTAGGGACAGGATCTACAGTATGATTCAGAACAGGCCGGACTGGTGTATTTCCAGACAGCGTGCCTGGGGGGTACCGATAGTCATTTTCTATTGTGATACCTGCAACCACGCCCTGGCCGACGAGGGGGTGATCAACCATGTGGCCGACCTGTTTGAGAAGGAGGGGGCTGACAGCTGGTTTGAGAGACCAGCCGGGGAACTCCTGCCCCCTCAGACCGTCTGCCCTGAGTGTGGAGCCGAGAAATTCAGGAAAGAGACGGATATTCTGGATGTATGGTTTGACTCGGGGGTGAGCTATGCGGCTGTCTGTGAAAAACGCGAGGAGTTGAAGGCCCCTCCGGATATGTACCTCGAAGGAAGCGACCAGCACAGAGGATGGTTTCACAGCTCCCTGCTCGCATCGGTGGGAACCCGGGGGATAGCTCCCTACCATGCGGTTCTGACCCACGGCTTCGTGGTGGACGGCAGGGGGGAGAAGATGTCCAAGTCAAAGGGAAACGTCATTACCCCCGATCTTGTTATCAAGAGGTATGGGGCCGAGATCTTGCGGCTTTGGGTGGCGGCCGAGAACTATCGGGACGATGTCAAGATCTCCGAGGAGATTTTGAAGCGAATAACCGAGGCCTACCGCAAGGTGCGGAACACCTGCAGGTACATTCTTGGAAATCTTTACGACTTCAGTCCCCCCAGGGACACGGTCCCCTATTCGAGCCTCGCCGAGTTGGACCGGTGGGCTCTCCACAGACTCCAGAAGACGATAAGCCGCGTTGTCAAGGCTTACGACGAGTTTGAATTCCACACGGTTTTCCATACCATAAACAACTTCTGTTCGGTGGATTTGAGCGCCTTCTATCTGGACGTGCTCAAGGACCGAGTCTATACCAGCAGGCCGGCCTCCCCGGCGAGAAGGTCGGCGCAGACGACCCTGTATAGGATTCTGGTGGACCTGACCAGACTGATGGCCCCTGTTTTCTCCTTTACGGCCGAGGAGATCTGGAGGCACCTCCCCCCAGACGGCCAGAGAGAGGAAAGCGTTCATATGAGCGCCTTTCCAAGTGTAAATGAGGAGTATCTCGATGAAGATCTTGCAAGCCGGTGGGGACGGATTCTCCAGGTCCGGGATCAGGTCTCCAAGGCCCTGGAAGAGGCGAGAAATGCGAAGACCATCGGGCACCCCCTCGACGCCCGAGTCGAGATCGAGGCCTCCCCTGGTATGATGGGGCTTCTGGAGCCCCTTTCAGAGGAGCTGAAGTACGTATTCATCGTCTCCCAGGTTTCTCTGAGGGAGAATCCAGAGATCGGCGGTGTGGAGGTGAAGGTCGACAGAGCACGGGGGAAAAAGTGTGAGCGGTGCTGGAACTACGACACATCAGTGGGAAAGAACAGGGTTCATCCGACAATATGCAGCCGATGTCTTGAAGTCATCGAAGGGGAATGAGAACCCGTGGTCCTTTGCCCCAACAGGAATTCCACTGGATAGGGAGACGGCAGAGAGAGTGAGACTTCCCCGAAAGTATTTGATTCTGTGCCTGGGCATGCCGATCATTCTCGCCCTGGACCAGGGGAGCAAGGCCCTGGTGAGGGCTACCATCCCGCTTTTCGGATCCTACCCCGTGGTTCATGGATTCTTCAGGATTACACACATAAGGAACACCGGGGCCGCCTTTGGTCTTTTGGGAGGGGACGCGGGTACTGTCCGGACGGCGTTTTTTGTGGTCGTTACGATAGGGGCAGTGGTATTGATCTTTTCTATCTTGAGGAGGATCAAAGAGAATCGGTTCCTGGTCCCCCTGTGTCTAACCATGATCATGGCGGGTGCCATAGGAAACCTGGTGGATCGAATCAATTTGGGCTATGTCACCGACTTTCTCGACTTCTACTGGCGAGGTTACCACTGGCCGGCCTTCAACGTCGCCGATTCGGCAATCACCATCGGGATCGGCCTGCTCATAGTGGAGAACCTTCTTTTCCGGAGGGAGCCGGAGAGAGTCAAGAGGGATGACCAACAATAGCGGATGAGGTGGATCTTATGTCACTCCGTGATGTCGTCACCTATCCTCAGCCGGCATTGAGAAAGAAGTCCGAGCCGGTCAAGGAGATCAATGAGGAGATCAGGAGTCTGATTGCCGATATGAGGGAGACCATGTACTCCTCAAAGGGCATCGGACTTGCAGCGCCCCAGATCGGGGTGAATCTCCGTGTCATCGTCGTCGATGTCACCCCATACCAGCCTGATCAGAAACCTTTCGCACTGATCAACCCGGAGATAGTTTCGGGTGAGGGTGAGGTGGAAAGCAGTGAAGGCTGCCTGAGTGTGCCGGGACTGTTTGAGACCGTGAAGAGGAAGGAGAAGGTCACGGTTCGAGGGATAAACGAGGATGGAGAGGAGGTAGAGATACATGCAACAGGGATGCTTGCCATCTGCCTCCAGCACGAAATCGACCACTTGAACGGTATGACAATCGTTGAGAGGCTCGGCCCCCTGAAAAGGGAGATGGTCAGGAAGAAACTAAGGAAGGCTGCCAGGAATCAGCCATGAGGAGGCCGCTGTCCGTCGTGTTCATGGGGACCTCTGGATTCGCCGTCCCCATTCTCCACGCCCTGGCCGACCGCTATGAGCTTGTCGCAGTGGTCACTCAGCCGGATCGACCCAGGGGGAGGGGACGGGGTCTGGCCATGTCAAAGGTCAAAGAGACTGCTCTGGAACTCAACCTTCCCGTGCTTCAGCCGGAGAGAGTCGGGGATCCCGCCTTTGTCGAATGGATCAGGGCAGTAAACCCCAGATTGATAGTAGTTGCTGCCTACGGCCAGATTCTCCCTGCTCCCCTTCTCAGAGCTCCGCAAATGGGTTGTGTGAATGTCCATGCCTCCCTGCTGCCCAAGTACAGGGGGGCGGCGCCTGTGAACTGGGCTCTCGCCAATGGAGAATCCGAAACCGGGGTGACTACCATACTGATGGATGAGGGGACGGATACGGGTCCGATTCTTGTGAGCCGGCCCGTTCCCATCGGCCCGGTCGATACTGCTCCTGTTCTGGAGGCGAGACTGGCAGAGGTTGGAGCAGAGCTCATCGTGGAGACGATCATCGGGTTGGAAGAGGGAAGGATAGAGCCCGTTGCCCAGGATTCGAGTAGGGCGAGTTACGCGCCTCCCCTGAAGAAAGAGGACGGTTGGATCGATTGGAATCAACCTGCCGGTGTTCTGGAAAGAAGGATAAGGGCCTTCGACCCCTGGCCGGGGACATTCACTCGGCTGGGGGATAGGATTCTGAAGATCTTTCGGGCGGAAGTCGATCCGGGAGGCGAGAGCCAGCGGCCTGGCCTTGTGCTCCAGGTGGGTCAGGAGGGGATTCGAGTTGCCACAGGCAGCGGATCTCTCGTCCTGAAGGAGCTCCAACTGGAGGGGAGGAAACGTCTTCCCGTTCAATCCTTTGTCTTGGGGCACGTCCTGGAACCAGGGACGGTTCTCGGGGATTGAGCAGGCAGAAGTGGATCCGGAGAATCCGATCCCCAGAGGGTTGAGCAATTTCTGTTTGTCCTAACCGATCTGACAGCGGGGCTGCGATGGAAGATTCCCGCCCCCAGCAGAGGATATTCATAGGGCTTCTCCTCTTCACCCTTTTGATTCTCTCGGGTGTCGTGGTCCTGCTGTGGGTCGTGCCGTATATCGGCCTCTCCCGCATCAGCCCTCTTGCTCCGATCATACTCGCCGTGTGTCTGGGAATTCTTCTCTTTCTGGTCTTGCTTGGGGTGGCTCTTCTGGTTCTCACAATAATCCTGGGAAGAGATCTCTTTCTTTCACATAACCTCAGGGGGCTTGTGGTTCAGGTGCTCTTTCCCTTCATGGTTTTGGTGGGCAAGGTGGTGGGCATTTCCAAGAGGAGGGTTCAGCAGTCCTTTATCGCCGTCAACAACCAATTGGTTGTTTCGAATTGCCACCGGAGAATCAAACCCGAGAGGATTCTCCTGCTGCTGCCCCATTGCATCCAGGATTTCGACTGCGATGTCAAGATTACCGGGAATATCAAGAACTGCCGCAAATGCGGCAGGTGCGAAATCAAGGACCTGCTTGAACTCGCCGACGCTTACGGCGTTCAGATCGCGGTGGCAACCGGAGGAACCCTGGCCCGGCGAATCATCGTGCAGAACAGACCCGAGGCGATCGTGGCCGTGGCCTGTGAGCTCGATCTGACGACAGGGATCCAAGATGCCTATCCTCTCCCTGTCATCGGGATACTCAATGAAAGGCCTAACGGGCCGTGCATCAATACTAGAGTCGATATCGGGAGGGTACGAGAGGCGCTTCTCTATTTCTTGGAAAATGAAAACCCCACGCCAAGTGGCTCTGGAAATCCTGATTCGTGTCGAGACGAAGGGCCGGCATCCGGATGATGTCCTGGATGAGGCCTTCAAGAAATACCGGTCTTTGACCGACCTGGACAGGGCGTTCGTCACCGAGCTGGTCTACGGTACGCTCCGGTGGCGGGGAAAGATCGATTGGGTGATCGCTCGTTTTTCCAGGATCAAATTCGATCGGATCGAGAGGATCATCCTTTACATACTACGGCTCGGTGTCTACCAGCTCCTCTTTCTCACGAAGACGCCTGACAGGGCGGCTGTGAACGAGTCGGTGATTCTTGCCAAGAGGCTCAAGAGTCAAGATGCGGCGGGTTTTGTCAATGCGGTCCTGAGGCGGATCATACGGGAGGGCGGGATGGATGGACTCCCTGTTGCGAAAGGATCGCCTCAGGACGTTCTCGCAGTGGAGCAGGCATTTCCCCTATGGGCAGTGATCAAGCTCTGGAACGGATGGGGAGAAAAGGAGACGAGGGCCTTTTGTGAGGCCTCCAACCGGCCTGCACCCCTCGTTCTCAGGGTCAACACTCTTGCCATGGACCGGGAAGACCTGATCAGCAGGCTGAGGAGAGAGGGGCTTTCGGCCTGCGCGACCCGCTTTTCGCCCAACGGTGTTGTCATCGAAGATGGTCGTCCTGTACCGAAGATGCCCTTTCTCAGAAGCGGATACTATCAGATCCAAGACGAGGCCGCCCAGCTCATCTCCTTTCTCGTCGACCCCAAACCGGGGGAAAGGGTTCTCGACGTCTGTGCGGCTCCTGGTACCAAGACGACTCATTTGGCCCAACTCATGGCGAACAGGGGGAGCATCTATGCTCTGGACATAAACGGCGCCGGGCTTGCCAAGTTGAGGCAGTCGTGTCAGAGGATGGGTGTCACCAATGTGACCGTGCTGAAGAGGGACCTCACTCAGCCGGTCTCTCTTCCGCAGATAGAGCCTTTCGATGCGGTCCTCGTGGATGTACCGTGTACGGGATGGGGAACGATCCGCAGAAACCCGGATATCAAGTGGCGAACGGGGCCTGATGACATACCGCGAATGGCCTCCCTCCAGAGAAGGATTCTCGACAACGCGGCTGCCCTGGCAAGGAGAGGGGGGAGAGTCATATACTCGACCTGCACGGTGTACCACGAGGAAAACGAGGGTGTGGTCGAGGGGTTTCTTGGGTCAAGAGAGGATTTCCTGCTGGATCGAGACAGGCCCGGTCTCTTCCGAGAGGAGCTGTTCGATGAGAGGGGATTCTTCAGAACCCTGCCGCATCGTCACAACACCGACGGGTTTTTTGCGGCTAGACTGGTGAGGGAATAATGGAGAAGCAGAAGAGCTATCGCCGGGCCTTTGAAGTGGCCCGCCAGGAGATTCAATCCCGTGACCCGGCGTACATGGCGGCCTGCAGTGGAGCAGAGTACCGTGTGAGGCAGGGAAAGGAGGAAATCGTTCTCTCCTTTTTTGGGGATCCCCATACCGTTACTTTCCCTGAAATCGAGATTTTCTCTCCTAGGACAGATAAGATTTCACTGGTCACCCGGATCATGCTTCTCCACTATTTGATCCGAGCAGACGGAACAGAGCTGGAAGGCACTCTGATTCCGTACAAGGAGATTCCAGGTGGAAGGATGTATGCGGGAGTCTTCGACAAGAGGGTGACAGAAGGCCTCATACGCGTTTTCGGGCAGAAGCCCGGGAATTTTCTCCGGGCCGGGCTTGCCATGGGAGGGAATCAGGCTGATTTTGGCGATGCTTCGTTTTCCCTGGTAATCCTTCCAAGGGTGCCCGTCACCTTAGTTCTCTGGAGAGGGGACGAGGAGTTCCCCCCCTCTGTCCAGGTTCTTTTTGACCGATCCATCGACAGGTATCTCTCCCTTGAAGATGTCGTTGTCCTGGGTGAGATGACGTCCAAGAGACTGATAGCCAGAAGCTCAACGACGAGGTGAACCACCCTTGCGGGAAAGGATGTCCCTGCCCGAGCGGCGGGAAGAGGTGCAACCTATTGTTCTCTCTTCGTCATATAGGCCTGGATCTCCGACATGAGGACCTTCCAGCCTCTTCCCAGTTTTCTTGCCCTGATCTGATTGGTTTGGACCAGTTTGAGGAAGGTGGGCCTCGAGATTCTCAGATACCTGCATGCCTCTTTGGTGGTAAGGACTTCGCCTTTTGGCCGTGTCATAGAATCTTTCCTCCATCGGTTCGCAACGGCAAGAAGCCGGGCCCCTTCTGTTTAAGGGAAGCCCGGCTGCTGGTCCGGTTCTCGGTGTCTCCCAGGCAACCCGGCTGACCCTCTTGTAGGGTTCCGTGGCTTTCCTTCCCACCCTTGCGAGTGGTTTGGCCTTTCTCTGAGACGGTGCCTCTGTCCTTTTGTCGTCCGTTATGCTAATCCCGTGCCAGCAAGAGTGGATGAAGAAAATCAAATAAAATCAATGTACTGCGCTAATGTACGATTGCCGTTCCCCGAGAGACCTATGAAATGGATTCATAGAACGAGACCAAATTTGACACTAATCCATCGCCCAATGGCTTATCTGGGCAGCAATTGACAACACTTGATGGGTGCCTGGAGCCCCGGGCGGCGAGGTTGCAAGGGATATGGCGATACGGCCGGGGACCCTTTCCCCGAGGGATGCCGTTTTTCTCCCCTTTCCAAAAGGAGCGGTCCCTAGTATTATTAGAAGAGCTCCGTGGCAGAAGGCCTTTTCGGGTCGATAGGGAGCTCAGACTCTCGGCTCAAAGAGGAAGAATAATGGAATCCACCCTATCAGAAGTCCTGGCGAAATTGAAACATGCAGAGGAGCGCCTGGAAGGGCTAAACCAGGATTTCCACACCCTGGAATCCGAAAAGCAGGTCCATCTCCGTGAGATAATCAAGGGAGGTCAGGGTTCCCCGGAAGTGAAGCGGACCGATCAAGCCATCAAGGAGAAGGGTATTCTCATTTCCCAGGCAAAGGAAGAAGTCGCCAATCTACGGAGCCAACTCGAGATGGAACTCACTCTGCTGAGAAAAGAGCTGATAAAGGAAAAGCAGAGGGAACTCGATCATTTCATGGAGCAGAGGGCGGTCTACTTGAGGCGCATAGAGGAACTGGAAACCGAGAAATCCAGGTACCGGTACCTCATAACCGGGGAAAAGGACCATCGTCTGGCCAAGGAGAAGGACCCACTGCCTTTGGAGGTGCGAGGCCGGGGAGATTTCGTGCCCATAGATGAAACAATCGGTAAGATAAAGCTGGAGGTGTCGAGGATCAACCGATTGAGCAGCAAGGCTTTGTTGGAAGAGTATCTGGCGAGCAAGGGAGAAGGCGAGCGCGCGGCCCAGGACCGCTTGCCGGAAGGAAGAGATTGAAATCTCCCCGGGCGAATCCTCCCCCTTGATCTTCTGTTTTTCCTTTCAGCGAAGGGTAGAACTGGTCTGCATGGCGCGAGAGGCTAAAAGAATATCTGCCGCTTTTTCTTGGGCTTCCTCAACATATATCCCGTGACGAGTCCCAAAAACAGGGCCACAATACCCGTAACATAGACCTCCTTGAGCCTCTTGACCGTATCTTCCTTCGTGGAGACCTCGATACGTTTCTTCTGCTGGCTGATCTGGCTCTTCAGGGCTTCTATCTTCTTTTGCAGGGCTTTCTGCTTTGCTTCCAGCATGGCCCGGTCGGAAATCTCCTGCTGTCGCGAGGCATTCTCGCTCTGTAGCTTATCGAGCAGGAAGTCCTTCTTCTCTATCTCCTGTTTCAACTGTTCAATAACGACGGATTTGGGTACATCCTTTACCAGAAACCTCTTCAGCACCCATCCCGTTCTCCCGTCATCGAGGGCCACCCGGGCCCAATTGTTTTGGATTTCAAGTACCTCGACCTTGGTGTCTGAAGGGAGAAGGGCTATAGCAGGCTGATCCTGGTCCGGTATGCTGCGGAGCGAGAGATAGAGGCGGTCGGTGACATACATGGTCTCGGCACTGCCGATCCCCGGCCACCAGAAGAGAGAGAAAACGAGAAGGGACAGATACCATCTCCTTTTTGTCATCGAGACATTTCTCCTTCACCCAGCCGCTACCAGGTAACTCTGCTGCCTTTGTTTCGCTCTGTCTCCACCGCACGGTGCACAAGCAAAAAGAATGCCGAAGAGCCCGTGTGATGGCCTAGGCGACGTCCATCAAGATACCAGAATCGCCTTTCCAGGTCAACAAGCGTAATCCGAGAGCCTCACATACCTGGGAAACCTCTCGTTCCAGGGGGACACTACAGGAGCGGCGGGCACTGCCCCGAGCACATTCTGAAAAGAAACATTCTGTTCCGGGGAAACCCTGGCTGCCGGATTTGTCTTGCCATGGAGCCACGAGTAAGGTAAGATCGGTTTTTGCTGATCGAAGGGTTGAAGGCGAGCATGGCATCCTATTTGCTTTGGCCCCCCTTTTGTCAAGATCCGGCTATGAGAGGAGGAAGATGGCGGACAATCAGAAAGAGATTGGACGGATGAGACTCAATGTCATGGACAGCTTGGTTTTCCAGACGAGTGAGTATCGGGGGAAGAAATACGTCGACATCCGAAAGTACGTCGAGTCTCAGAGTTACACGGGCTTTACCAAGCAGGGGATACGTTTCAATGCGGGCCTCTTCGAGGAGTTCATGGAAAACCTCAAGAAAGTGTCCGAGGACCTCGGCCTCGAAGCGGAAGAAGAGAGGGCGGAAGAACAGCCCGGTGAAGCCGGTGAGGCTGACGGAGGCGGGTCGTAGGTTCCCCTTACCACTGGAGGCGAGGAAGATCTCCGGAAGAGTGTTCTACAGGGAGTTCGACTAATGGGCGGTAAGGTCATCATCTATGGAAAGCTTGGCTGACCTCACACCCAGGATGCCAGGTCGGCATACGGCGGTGATGCAGAGTTCTTCGACGTCCAGGCAGACAACAGCAGACTCAAGGAAATGTTGAAGCACTCCGGCGGGGTCAGGCAGGTGCCGGTAATCGTGGAGGGAGAAAAGGTCACCATAGGTTACGGCGGCACGTGAGGGGTTTAGCAACCCGCCGGTGGCGGGTTGTGAAACCCTCGGGAGGAGCCCCTTCGCCTGCCCATGGTCCTCTGCCGTGCCCGTCCCTCTGGCCGAAGAACCGTCTCTGCTCGAGAGCGATCCTGATCGGTTAGAGACTCAAAGATCCTATCCAGGTGAGGCTTCTCCTTCCTAGCCATAGGAAGGAAGAGCCTCACCTTCGTAAGCCGAAAGCAGGGCCGAGTAACTGTGGGTCAGGCGCTCACCTATGATCCCTGCCAGGCGTTTGAAGAAGACCATTCCACTGGCAGGGTTCCTTTCGAATACCCTGTTGAGCATTTCTTTCTCGATCTTTATCACCTTGCTCGGAGCCAGACACTCCGCCGAGGCCGTGTAGGTATTCCGGCCGACCAAGCTCGACCAGCCCAAGGTCTCTCCCGGATTGGAGATCAGATGAGTTATTCGGCCTTTCTCCCCCACGCTGAGTCTTATCTTGCCCTCCTCGAGAATGTAGAAATGCTCGGCAAGGTAGGTCTCTTTGAAGATGAAGGACCCCTTGCCGTAGAACTCTTCAACCATGCTTTCAGCGATCTCGTTGATGACCTCGGGACCAAGGTCTCTGAAAAGTTCGGATTCTTGGATGATCATGGCATTACCCTCCTTTTTTCAGAAGAAAGACATTGAACCCTCTCGCTCTCCTTCCCTCCTGGATGCTCGAGTCCGGCTATGCTCCTACAGTATGATTATACACCAAAGACGTTCAATTTGAGTGATTCCACCGTTGGATTCATACTCCTGAGTTTCCGGGACCGGCCGTGTTGTGATTCGCACGGAGAGATTTCCGTCCTTGCCGTCAAACCCCGATAGGTTCCCGCCGCTTCGGCCGTGTCGCTCAGTGGGAAGGGTGTGCCGCAGAAGTCAGGGCTCTCCGGTCTCCTCTGATTGTTGACATTGTGCGGAATTTCCCCTTTAATTGTGACAGAGTCCAGAAGCGGTTTCTTGGTGCTGAGGAGGATGGAGACGTGGGTAAGGATCATGAACCCTTGGGGCGGAAGATCCTGGGCGTCGGGGGGAGTCCGAGAGAAAAGGGGAATTCCGATGCATTGCTGACCAGCATTCTCAGTGGTGCTCGCGGCAAGGGTGTTGTGACGCGAAGAGTCCATCTGAGGGATTACGATTTCCAATCCTGTATCGGGTGTGAGGGGTGTAGAAAGAACGGTACATGTACCGGCTTGAACGATGGGATGCAGCTCCTGTACCCCAAGATACTGGAATCCCGCGGTCTGGCTCTGGTATCGCCGACACACAACTACAACGTGACCGCGTGGATGAAGGCTTTTATCGATCGCCTTTATTGCTTTTATGTCTTTGATGACGAGCGGCCCAGAGGATGGTCGAGTCGACTTGCCTGTCAAGGGCGCAAGGCGGTCATAGCCGCGGTCTGCGAGCAGGAGGACCGAAGGGATATGGGGTTCACCCTTGAGGCGATGCGCCTTCCCCTGGAGGCACTGGGTTTCGAGATCGTAGGAGAACTGGCTGTCTTGGGTATCTTCGACCGTGGTATGGTCAGCAAGAGAGGAGAGACACTGGCCAGAGCCTCAAGCCTTGGAGCCGACCTGGCCGAATCACTTGCAGACGGCCGGTAAGCGGAGTCTTTGTTTCGGTTTCAACCTGCCCTTGGAGTCTCCGGACCGCGCTCCAGAGACATGTCTTCTTCCCGATTGCCGGAAGGATCTTTCGGGTTATGCTACGAAGGAATTCGAGAAGGGATGAATCATGAAGAGGGATCTCATACTGACCGGGGTGGTCGTGGCAGGGCTGATCCTGGTGGGATGCCAGAAGAGACAGATGATTAGGACCCTTGTCGAGGTTTCGTCTGTTCCGGAGCAGGTCTATGGGGTTACAGAGTATAGGAGCCCTGTGCCCGGGGGCTATGCCGTCCTCTTCGACGTTCCCGGGGACGGGAAAGAGGTCTTCATGAGGCATACCCCTTTTACCGAAAAGGTTGGGCGGGATTACTCTGTGAGCTATCTGGAGGAGTTTCAGACCACGGTCAGAGGATACAGGGTACTGAGGATCAGCGACCAGGATGGAACCGTGAGGGCTTACCTTGTGGTCTCCAACCTTCTCAACGATGAGATCCGAGTTGTGGGCGAGAGGGCAATGGTGGCAATCGGGGACCCCTACTACGGCTATCTCCGATCGACTCCCTAGAGTTTTCCGGGATGTGACCACATGGAGACGCTCCTTCTATCCAAGTCGAGGTTTTTGGCCGGAATCCAGTGTCCGCTGCGACTCTGGTATCTGATCCATGAGCCCGGCCTTGCTTCAGAGCCGTCACCGTTCCAGCAGGCGTTGTTCCGGACCGGCCGGAGAGTGGGAGAGTTGGCCAGGAAGAGGTATCCGGGGGGGGTTTTGATCGAGGAGGCCGCCTTCCGTCATGAAGAGGCGATCCGATCCACCCGGGAGGCGGTGAGGGATCGCCGGGTTCCCGCCATCTTTGAGGGAGCTTTTGCTTTCGACGGGGTTCGGATCCGTACGGACATTCTGGAGAGATCGGGGGGCGCGAGCTGGAACCTCGTAGAGGTCAAGTCCGGGACCTCGGTGAAAGAGGAGAATATCTATGACCTGGCCGTCCAGTATTACGTCTTGAAGGGGTTGGGATTCGACATAGAGCGGGCCGGGATCCTCCATGTGAACAGGGAATACCTCTATGACGGCCGGGAACTGGATCTCGAGGCGTTTTTTGTGTTCATTGACCTGAAGGGTCGGGTTGCCCGAATGGAGGAGGAAATCGGCTCAATTATCGGGAATCTAAAGGGTTTTCTGACCAGGAAGACGCCTCCTGCAATTGATCCGTCGAGGCACTGCCGAAGGCCCTACATGTGTGAGTTTTTCAACCACTGCAGACGGTCCATGCCCGATCACTGGGTCTTGGAGCTTTCAGGAATAGGGCAGGACAGACTCGACGAGTTGGCGGAAGAGGGTATCGTTGACATCCGGGACGTGCCTGAATCCTTTGACCTGTCCGAACTCCAGGCGCGGATAAGAGAGTGCGTGATCCATGGCACCGAGTACGTGGGGCCTGATCTCGGAGAGGCCCTTGAACAGTACGAATACCCGATCCATTTTCTAGACTTCGAGACGGTGGCTCCCGCCATCCCCAGATACGCCGATACCCGGCCCTATCAGACAATTCCCTTCCAGTGGTCCGACCACGTTCTCTTCGAGGATGGCACTCTCATTCACAAGGGTTACCTGTGCGCCAGAGACGTATACCCCGTGGAAGAGGTGGCCAGAACCCTCTTGATGGCTTTGGGAGACAGGGGAACCATCTGCACTTACACCATCTTTGAGAATCAGGTGATTGCCGAGATGGCCGAAGAACTAGATTCCTACCGAGGGTCTCTGGAAGCCCTCCTCACCCGGTGTCGAGATCTCCATGCCGAGATTCGGAGAGGATACTACCACCCGCTGTTTCACGGCTCTTTTTCGATCAAAAAGGTCCTGCCCGCCCTCGTGCCCTCCATGTCGTACACTCACCTGACCATCCAAGAGGGGGGACAGGCCGGCCTCGAGTATCTCCGCATGATCGACGGGGATACGCCTCCTGAGGAAAAAGAGAAGATCCGAAAAGCACTCATCGATTACTGCGCCCAGGATACCCTCGCCATGGTCATGATTCGCAGGGAGCTTCTCAAACGTGCCGGCAGGCAGAAGGGAAAGGCAATCCAGCAACCTGTCCTCCGTAGCAAGCCCTAGCCTCTTTTCCTTCTGGCGAGATACCGTGAGAGATCCTTTTCAATCTGCGGATCTATTTCGGGTTTTCTGTACGCGGCGAGCCTCTGGGGCACCAGGGCTCTTGCCCTTTCCTCGAGGGTCTTGCGACCCGAGGCGTTCCAGTTCACGTAGTCCTGCCTGTTGGCCAGGCGTGGCAGGAAAAACCCCGTCCTGCAGTGATCCAGGGTGCTCGGATGGGTGAGGTATTCACCTCCGATTCCTACCTGTTTTATCGTTTCCACATCGATTGCTTTGTCCGATGTATCGATGGGTTCAACTGCCCTGAGTACCATCCCGCAGAGTTCCTCGTCGGCGAGGAACTTCCCGTAGCTCATGGCCATGAACGATCCCATGATACCACAGGCGTGGAGAACAAAATGGACACCGGACATGGCGGCGGTTACAAGGGCGAGGGTCGACTCGATTCCGGCCTGCATGTCCGGGACATGGGCATCTGTCAGGGCTCCTCCCCCCCGCGCGGGGAGACCGTAGAACCTTGCAAGCTGGGCCGTTGCAGGGATCATCATGGAAGTCTCGGGAGCCCCGATAGCAAGGGTTCCTGTCCTCATGTCCGTGGGACAGAGGATCCCACCATAGACGACCGGCAGTCCAGGCCTGATCAACTGGGCCAGAGTAATACCGGCCAAAATCTCTGCACTCTGCAAGGCCAGCAAGCCCGCAGGAGTCATTGGCCCTGAAGATCCGGCCATGACCAGATCTGCAATCAACAAGGGTTGCCCCCATCGGGCAAACTCGATGAGGGCACCTGCCATCTCCGCCGAGTATTGGAGTGGGGAGAGGGGCGTGATAAGGGAGATCATCACGGGTTTGTCTCTGATTTTGTCCTTTCCACCAAAGGCGATGCCACCCATCTCCACGGCGTCTATAGCGGCTTCCCGAGAGATGGGGCTGCCCATAAAGGGTTTGTCACACAAGACGATCCCCCAATAAAGCATATCGAGGTGAGCTGTCTCCGGCGGCACGTCGGTCGGCTCCACCATCAAGAACCCGTTCATATTGATATACTCGGAGGTCTGAACGAGTTTGCAGAAACACCTGTAATCCTCCATCGTAGCCTTCCTCTGCTCCCCCGTTTCTGTAACCATGAAGGGTGCTCCGTAGGCCGGTACCAGGGCCGAGCTCCTTCCTCCGATGACCACATCCCTTTCAGGGTTGCGGGCTGAGAGTGTGAACCTGGAAGGGGCGCTTTCAAGAGCCCTTGCCACATGGCGCTCCTCGAGAAAGACCGTCTTTCCTTCGGTCTTTACCCCGTGCTTCTTGAATATGGCGAGAGCCTCTGGGTCGTGAAAAGCAACCCCCACTTCCCTGAGAACCTCGAGAGAGGCGTGCTGGATTCTTTTGAGGCCCTTCTCGGTCAAGGCCGTGATTCTCCTCTCCATCTTCTTTCCATTCCTTTCACAGGAGAACGATAGGGCAGGAGTGCCCCCTTCACAAAACCAACTCTGACAGCCATTTCTCTTCTCGGCCCGCCTGCAGGGCAGGTCTCTCTGCTGCCGAGCCTCGGACGAGTCAGTCTATTTTCCCGGCTTCTCTGACTCCGGGGTGTTTGTCTTTTCCCCCCGCGCCTCGGGAGGCGCCGCTTTCTGTTCGAGACCTTGTCCCGGTTTTGTCATGCGGCACTTTCCCTCGAATATCGCCCCTTCCGAAACGGCCAGCACGGGTGTCTGGATGTCGCCTAGGATCCTGCCGGGTGGATAGATAAGTATCCGTTTCTTCGCAATCACGTTGCCGTTTACGTTTCCATGAACCGTCAGGGTGTTCACGTGGATCCGCGCACTGATTTCGGCTGTCTCTCCGACAACCAGAGAATCACCTGAAATGATCTCTCCCTCGTACTTCCCATCAACCCGGAACATGCCCTGGAAACTCATCTTTCCTTTGAAGACCGTCCTTTTCCCGATAAAGGCGTTCACCCCGTCGGTAGTCGGTAGCTCGGCCCCATTCCTTTTACCCATCATGATTCCGCTCCTTTCGATCCCCTTCCCCTGCAAGGGGGTGACTATCCCATTAAAGCAGATTATCAGGGGAAGTCAAGGCGATTTCCCGGGAAGGGATTCTTCATGCTTTTTGATGGAAATGTCTCATATTGTCTTGATTTCCAAGCATATTCCCCGATTCTCAGGGGGAAACCCAGTTTGACTCCCCTTTGTTTCTACCTTACAATGTGGAGTCGAGTAGGCGTTTTGGGAAGGTGACGCGAAGACGGCGATCCCGGAGACGGAGAGATGGAGCGAGACCAAGGAGTGATTGACGACTGGAAACGGCTGTACGACGCAGCGATCCGGTTTGGAAGGATTCAGTCGTGGAGATGGATGGCCGATTCGGAGCTTTTTGGGGTTCAAAACCCATACACCGGTGAGATGGGCTACTGCTGTGTCTTGGGAAGCCTGGGGGAACTCTTCGGATTGATGGTCCACCTTGGAACGGAGGGGTTGGTGGGCTACCTCAAGATCCAGGCAGGAGAGATAGGGGCTCATGACATGGACATCGTCCACGTTCAGAAGTGCCTCATGGTCTCTTTCGAGGACAGGGAAGATCTTGATGAACCTGATCTGAGGACCATCAGGCAGCTCGGATTGAGATTCAGGGGGCGCAAGGCCTGGCCCCTTTTCAGAAACTACCTTCCCGGGTATTATCCCTGGTACCTTCAGGGGGACGAGGTTAAGTACCTGACCCTGGTCTTGGAACAGGCCAGAGAGGTTGGGCTCCGCGTAAAGGAGAACAGGACCCTGCTCGCCCCGGTGAGAGAGGGGGTCGTCTTTGTTCGGATTCCCAGAAAGGAGGAGGGGCGTTTCGTATGGAGCGACGCATGGCTTGAGCCTGAGGCACCAAAAAGAAAAGTGGTGAGAAAAGACGAGGTCTTTGACGAGTTGCGCCTGCAAAGGATCAAGAGAAGGGCCTTGAATCACGCGGGCGCGTGGGAGGTGGATTTCTTCTATTCTCCGACCCCTGTCAGGGAAGGGACCGAGCGTCCATGGTTTCCATACACCCTGCTATGTGTGGATCATGACTCGGGCCTCGTCCTCCATGTATTCCTGGCGCCCCATTGGAGGTACAGATCGGAGTTCTTGACCCAGTTGTTGTCTCTCATCGAAAGGGAGGGGAGACTGCCTGAGAGGATACTGGTGGTTAAGACCGAGGTGGATGAGCTCCTAGGCCCGGTTTTTTCGGGTCTTGGGATACGATCAGAGCGTGTGAGGGAATTGGGGGCCCTCGATGAAGCCAAGGTCAGTCTTTTCGAGTTCTTTGCCGACGCCTGATCCCCGGCCTCGCCGTCCAGATGCTGGCAAGTCGGAAAGGAGCCTCCCGATCCCTGTTTGAAGGAATCCCGGCTTGTGCCCTGGAATCCGTTTCTCTCCTTGATGGGTTGTTGCCGCGACATTGGGAAATCCCGAATTCAGAATCAAAGTCTGACCCCGGAGGGTGTGCCATGAGTCCTTGGGAGATCTATTTGAGGCAGCAGCAGGGCCGCTTCATCGATGAATTGCTCGAGTTTCTGCGCATTCCCAGTATCTCCAGCCTGCCGTCCCACGGGAAGGACGTCCAGGAAGCGGCCGAGTGGATAGGGGCGAGGATGGAAGCAGCCGGCATAGAATCGGTCCGGGTGATGCCCACAGGGGGACATGCGGTGGCCTACGGCGAGTGGATTCACGACTCTCACCGGCCGACTGTTCTGGTATACGGTCACTTCGATACGCAACCGGTCGATCCTCTGGAATTGTGGGAAAATCCGCCCTTCGAACCCGTGATAAAGCGGGGCAGGATCTACGCCCGAGGCGCCTCGGATGACAAGGGCAACCTGTTTATTCCCGTTACGGTTACAGAGGCCATGGTGAAGACCAGCGGTGAGCTTCCCCTCAACCTGAAGTTCCTCTTTGAGGGGCAGGAGGAAATCGGAAGTCCCCAGATGCCGGAGTTCGTGGCTGCTAATCGCGATCTGTTGTCGTGCGACCTCGTGGTGAGCGCCGACGGGGGACAGTGGGATGAGAACCAGCCCTCCATGACCCTTGGGACTCGGGGTCTGGTAGCCGTATACATCGACGTACAGGGGCCGGATCACGACCTCCACTCCGGTAGCTATGGGGGTACGATTGCGAATCCCATCCATGCCCTGGCCTCGATCATAGACTCCATGCACGACAGGAACGGCAGGGTCGTGGTGGAAGGGTTCTACGACGAGGTCGTTTCCCTCAGCGAAGAGGAGCGAGCCCAGCTGGCCCGGGTGCCTTTTGACGAGGAGCGGTATCTGAAAGAGACGGGTGCTTCCGGCCTTTTCGGAGAGCCGGGCTTCAGCACATATGAACGGGCCTGGGCACGCCCGACCCTGGAGGTCAACGGGATCTACGGCGGGTTTCAGGGAGAGGGCTTGAAGACCGTCCTGCCGAGCACGGCTCATGCCAAGGTCTCCTGCCGGCTCGTGGCCCGCCAGGATCCGATCAGAATCGGCGACCTGGTCGTGGCTCACGTGAAAAGGGTTTCGCCTCCCGGCGTAAAGGTAGAGGCCACCCGGACCGGGAGCGGAGCGAGGCCCTACCTTGTGCCTGCAGGCCACAAGGGCATGCGTATCGCGGCCTCGGTACTGCGGGATCTTTACGGCAGGGAGCCTTACTGGGTCCGGGAAGGGGGGACCGTCCCGGTGAACGCCCTGTTTCTGGAGCATCTTGGTGTCCATACCGTGGTTTTCGGTTTCGCCCTGCGGGACGAGGGGGCACATTCGCCAAACGAGTTTTTTCGTCTTTCAAGTTTTGAACGGGGGCAAAGGGCCTATGGGATGCTCTTCGAGCGACTGGGCGCAGAATATGGAGCGGTTGACCGAGGAGGAAAGGCGAATCGATAGGTCTATCGGTCAGTTCCTGTCAGGAGACTTTCAGCCCACTCGATGATGGGCAGGAGCCTCGGAGGAACGAGTTCTCGGGCTTCCTTGTAGCTCACCCATCGATATTCGTGGTGTTCGGGCTTCCCGATTTCGGGGTTGACGGAAAAGACTACGGCTGATTGGGGCGTTTCGGCAAGATAGTACCTTGCCGTCTTCCTCCCGCCGCTGTAAGGGGCAGTCTCCTTGAAGACAGAACCCCACCGAAAATTCAGCCTTTCAATGCCCGCTTCCTCCCGCACTTCGCGCTTTGCGGTCTCTAAGGGGTCTTCCTCGGGTTCCACGATCCCCTTGGGGAAGTCCCAGTTTCTATACGCCCTGAGGAGGAGAAACTTCCACTCTCCCCCCTCTTTCCTGACCACTGCTATCCCGGCTGACAGGATCATGATGATCGTCCCTATATCACTTTTCGGCGAGGAATTCAATCTGGAGGACGCCTGTCGATACCGGCGGCCACGGTCTTGTACCGGGGTCTGTCTCCGTGCCGCGTCTGAGGCAGGGGTGACAAAACAGGAAAAAACAGGTAGTCTGAGATACCCTTGTATGCATATGGCCGATGGAGTCCGTCATGGAATACCTCCCAGTCACCGTTGACAAGAGCCACCTGATCACCATTGGGGAGAGGCTCTATTCGGAGAGCATCGAGCTCATACGGGAGTTGGTCAACAACGCCTATGATGCCGACGCCACCGAAGTCGATATCAGGATGGCAGACGACTCTATCGAGGTCAGAGACAACGGCACCGGCATGGATAGAGAGGGATTGAGGCAGTATTTCAATATCGGCTCACCGGAAAAGTTGCTCAAAAGTAAGTCTCCTATTTTTCATAGGGATAGGATCGGCCAGTTCGGCATCGGGAAGTTCGCGAGCCTTTCAGCATGCGAGCGATTCGAGGTCTATACCCAGAAGGGCGACTTTGCCGCCCGGGTGACATTTGACAGGGTTGAGTGGGAAAAGGTTGAAGACCAGTGGAAGATCCCTCTCCAGGTTCTACCTCCTGACAGGGAGAGGGGGGATGGTACGACTGTCACCCTTCTGCGGTTGACAAGGCGGTTTGACCCTGAGGACGTGATCCGGAAGATTGTGGAAGGTACCCCACTTAAAGCTCCCAACTTTGCTGTCAGGCTAAATGGCATGAGGATCTCGCCACGGAGCCTCAGCGGACATCGGATCCCCTTTCTCGAGGGTACGGAATTTGGTCCTGTTCACGGCGAGATTGTGGTTCTACCCTCCTCCAAGGCGTCTCCCCTGGACCTTGGGATAGAAGTGAAAGTCAAGCAGGTCACCATTAAGAAGGAGCTCTTCGGGCTCGATCATTGGGGTAAGGTGGCCTCTCGAATCCGGGGAGAAGTGCATGCGGATTTCCTTCCGATCACCACCGACCGCTCGGGGTTTGTTTTGGACAGCCCACAATACCAGGTCTTCCTGAAGGTCATGGAGAAGGTGATCCGTGATGTAAACGATGTTCTCATACGTCTGGCAGGCCGCAAGGAGAAACGGAGAGCGAGCAAGGCTTTGAAAGAGGCCCTTCAGAGGGTCCACAGGGCCCTGGCCTTGAACCCGGATCTCTCCCCCTTTGGTGCTATTCCCCTGGCTGGCGAAGGGGATGGGATGGGTGGTGCAGGAGTTCTCTCGAGGAGATCCGAGGATAGGCAGAAGGAGGGGAGCCCGGATGAAGAGGGAAGACCGGGGCAGAAGTCCGGGCGATCTCCCCGGGAAACCAAGAAGAGAAAGAAATCGCCCAAGGTGAAGCGGCTGACCCCTAATGCGGTCGTTCAAAGGATGAGATTCGGCCAGATCGGGGTTTCGATTTGTATCGATGATTTCGGAGAGAACGGCCCCGAGTGCTTTACCGAGGGGACGGTGATCTATATCAACCAGCAGCACCCTCTCTATCAACGGGAGGCAAAAGGGCGCGAGGCCCATATCCTCAACATGACGCGCCTTATCACCCAGGAGATTTCCTTGATGAAAGACACAAGGAGCCCCCGCCAGGCCTTTTTGAGACAGAGCAAGCTGCTCAGGGATGCCTTTATTGAAAACCGGGAAAAGTAAGGTTCGGCCGTCTGAGGTCTCTGTCGGGCTTGGTGACCCAGAGGGGGCTGGAGCCAGGTCTTTCCGGGGAGGAGGAAAATGGGAGACCCTTTTCTCCAGGGCGAAGGGCTTCTCTTCTTTGAGCCCGCCGCGGCGGCAAAATCCCTGAAAAACCGGTGGACTCGCATGGCAAGCACCTATGGGTCGATTCAGGTGAGTCTGTCCCGTGACTGTCTGTCGATAAGACCCCGGTGGCCTATCAAATGGCTTACAAGCATTCTTCAGTTGGATCTGGACCATACCATATCGACATCTCAGATCAAAGCGGTCGAGAACATGGGGGAACGCATGGGTCGTGGCAAGATTCTGATCACCTTCGTAACCGTGGAGGGGACCGAAAGAGAGGTCCTCCTCTATCTGAAAAAGCACGGGGAGTTCCTCGCCAGGATGGGGGAACTGACCGGGAGACCGACCCGATGAGCGGGATCTCGGCACGGATCCGATGTTGGGCTCCCCTGATCCTGAGTGCTCAGGAGTGTCGGCTTGAGGAGTTGCCTTTCCTGAGAAGCCGGTACAACCACTTCAACAACTGCGGAAACCGCGTGTCTGGACATTGCGGGGGCACCACTGGAGATACGCGGTTTTGGAAGGCTTTTGCCACAGAGAAGGTGTTCATAGAAGTCGGTCCCGGGGAGTTCTACCGCTTTCCGGAATGATTTGGTCCCCCTCCCGTTTCCTAGGTTACATACAGAACCTTTCGTCGTCTCCAAACCGGTTTCTTTTCTCGTCGGACCGTCTCTGGATTGTTGCTTCTTTCCAGCTGGCGCTATCCCCCAATCGCATCAGGAAAGGATCATTTGCTCAGATCTGGCCACGGCGTCTTGCCGGGGTATGGATTAAAGTAGTTGACCAAGTGGTTTGGCTATGCTAGAAGAAGGTGAAACTCAATCTGGTAATAAGGGCGTCAGTGCTGGCCTGAGAAGATTGGGTACATACTTGGGCTCGGAGACCGGGAAAATGGAAGAGGCCTTGATGGGTGAATTACGGAAGATTGCCATTGATAGTGATGAGTGTCGTGTGGCCGGAGATTAGACGAAAGGATGGATACTGCTATGGACGCTGGAAATGGCGGGAAGTTGTTCGGGCTTTTTGCCACCTGTTGATGAGAGAGGAACATAGATGTGAGGGATGTCTCAGAGGGTGTTCGCAATGAGAGGGAGGTCGTCGATGTTGAGTTTTTGGGAAGTGGCGGATAGGGCTATCACCAAAGGGCCGTTGATGAAGCTCAGGGATTTCGATTTTAGGATTTTCAATACAACGTCTCGTCTGGTAAAGGAGTATGGCATAAGATACGATAAGGAGTTTCCAATTCCCTCTGATGATGACCTTGCAGACCGGGTATTTGAGGGCGGTCTGAGGCTCTATTCAGAAGTCGGGACGTATTGTATGGATACGGAGAGAGTCATTCAGTTTACCGAAGAGGAAATCCGTCAGGCTCTGGTTGATCTTAGCCGGTTGCCTGAAGAGATTGAGATAGGCGAGGGAACTGAGAAGAGACGCTTGATTCGGAGAAAAATCGGAGATCCTAGGAAACCTACCATAGTTGGTGGAGTGGTTGAGAGCAACCCGATTGAAGGACGGGATTTTGTTCAACTATACAAAAGTGTGGCTCAAGAGAAAATCATAGATGGGATCTACTACGGTCCTCCTCCGAAGAGTATTGAAGGCAAGAAATGGCTGTTGAATTCACCGCTGGATTGTCATGCCGCCAAGAGTGCTGTTTCGTGGATGAGAGAGGCATTGAGATCCGTGGGGAGACCGGGGCTGCATTTGCTGGATGCTTGCCCCTCAACCCTTGGGACTATTTCAGCCTTTGATCCGGGGAACGGACTGAGGAAGACAGATGCAATCAGTCTCCCTACGATAAGCGAACTAAAGGTAGATTTCGAAGTGCTGAATAAGGTCGCCTATGGCCTTCACTCTGGATGTCTGGAGAACCCGTTCTGGACCTCAGTAGTAGGAGGCTTTGCTGGCGGCCCCGAGGGTTGCGCGCTGGTCAACGTAGCCTCTGCTCTAAGTGCTGTCATGGTGTACCACGTGGGGGGTAGAGGATACGTATGCAATGCTAGTCTTCTCCAGAATCCTCCGATAAATACGGCGCGCTCGACTATCTGGGTTAGGAACGTCAGTACTCAGGCCCTTGTGAGAAATACGAACCTGATTTGTGGGGGTGGAGGACTTACTGCTGCAGGTCCTGGTACTGAACAGCAGCTGTGGGAGATCGCCGCTCTTGGAGTTCATATTTCCTGTGTTGGCGGGCACATCTTTCACGGCTGTCGTAAATCCGTATTGGTGAAGCCCAACCAGGGAACAGGCATGGAACCCAGGTGGGAAGGCGAGGTGGCGAGAGCGAGTGCTTCCTTGCGACGAGACGAGGCAAACGAGGTGATCGATTTCATACTGAGCAAATATGAGGAGAATATTTCCCATGAAAAAGCACCCCCTGGATACAGTTTCGAGGAACTCTATGATTACGAGAACGTGAAGGTGAAGTCGGAGTATTTCGATCTTTACGGAAAAGTCAAAGGGGAATTGGAAAACAGAGGTCTGAAATTTGATTAGGTGTGGTCGCTACGGGGGCTACGGGATGTTTGTACCCGGAACGGGGAAGAAGTTGTGCCGTTCGGAAAGGAGGTGATCCTGGGTTCCGTGTTTTTTGGAGTTCGGTCAAGTCCATAGACAAGGAGGTTAGAGCGGGATGAAAAGACGGATCATCATGGTTTTTGTTTTCGTGGGGATTCTCGGGTTGGCCTTGAATCCAGGCCGAGCTGAGGCTCAAACCAAAAAGATCAGGTTTTGGTCTGACCAGAGTGAGCCGTGGCAGCAGGAAGTTATCGGGAAGATGATCAGCGAATTCGAGTCGCTTAACCCTGATGTCAAGGTTGAGGTTGAGTACATAGGGTGGAAGGATCGCCAGGCGAAGATGACTGCCGCCATGGCGTCAGGGACAGAGCCAGAAGTCGCTCTGCTTTCGTCTCAATATGCCACCTCCTTGCCGGCTCAGGGCGCTTTGGCAAGGATGGACGATGTAATGGTCGATCTTGGTGGTCCAGAAGCCTTCTATGGAGCAGCACTCAGCCTGGCGTCTTATGAGGGCCACTTCTACAGTATCCCGTATTCGATGCTGCCTGTCGTGATATGGTATCGGAAAGATCGATTTGACAGAATTGGATTAAGACCACCTGAGACGCTGAGCGATTTCTATGAAGCAGCAAAGTTGTTGCATGAAAAGAGCGGCGGAAAGTATTTTGCCCTTGGAACGCCCTACGGAAGGGGCGAGTATACTGATGAAACATTCAGGGCACTCGCCTTGTGGCCAATGGGGGGTAGTGTGTTTGACAAGGAGGGCAAGGTGGTTTTCGATTCACCCGTTACGGCAAGGGCGCTCAGTTTTTACAAGAGCCTTTATCCTTTCACGCCACCTGGAAGCGAGACATGGGGATACAGTGACACCATGAAGTCCTTTGTTAGCGGAAGTTGTGCGATGACCATCTATTTTGGAAGAACTCTGAAGAATCTGCAGCAGTACAATCCCGAGATTCTACCGAAGACCGGCGCGATGCTTCCTCCAAAGGGCGAGTATCAGAGAACTGTGAATCCCCCCCAAAGTATCGGGGTCTTCAGAAATTCGAAATACCCCGAGTTGGGTAAGAAATTCGTGAAATTCTTTTTTACAAGTGACCAGTATGTCAGGTTTCTCTGGGCTACTCCGGGGCACAACGTGCCCGTGCTAAAGGCCAAGGCGGCTGCTTGGAGGCAGAACGAATTGCTTCAGAAGTACCCTGAAATAGTAAAGGTTCTGCTGAAGGCATGCGATCCGAAAATAGGTTTCAGCCCCACAAAACCGCCGGGGAATCCTGTGGCGAGCCCGTATTGGCAGCCGATTAGAGGATCCCGTGTTATCCCAGATGCTGTTCAAAGGGTGACGTTAAAGAACGAGGATCCTGAGAAGGTCGCTAAATGGGCTGCTGAGAAGATCAGGCAGATCATGGCTGAATTCAAGCTGTAGACAACCTGGGACGTCTGTGTGGGATGGGTGAGTCGCCTCTGCCGGTCTTATGAGAAGATTAGAGGCAGGACCTGGGGAGCTTTGAAGACACCGGTACGTGCATGGGAAGGGACAGGTCCTTTCATGACGGACTGTTGGAACGGCAGAGGCGACTCATGGCGGGGTGAATTGGTTTGCGAGCCTGAAAGAAAGACCCCTTGCTCTGGCTTGGGATGACGACAGTTGTTCAATCTAATCAGGCTAGCTTTCTTTGACATGTTTGGGAAGCAGATGCGGGTTTCCGGGGTCGTTTTTCGCCCTCTCATTCGCCCGGCTTAAGATGCATGTTAAGAAGAAAGGATTTAACTTATTCACAAAAGGAAAGCCGCCTTGGCCTCAAGCTGTTGTTGCCAAGTGTTCTGTTCGTGGGGGTCCTTATTGTCCTGCCTATTTTTTACAATATTTATCTCAGTTTTCATTTTGTGTCCGGTTATGATCCGACACATCCACGGTTCGTTGCGCTGGATAATTATGTACGCCTCCTGGGTAACGAGGTCTTCTGGTCTGACCTTAGAAACGCGATCATCTATACATTCGGGTCGGTTCTCTTACAACTTTCTTTAGGTCTGTCGATTGCTCTATTTCTGAATCAGGAGTTCACGGGTAGGAATCTCCTGAGAGGGATAGTCTTGCTTCCATACCTCATTCCCACTGTCTGTGCAGTTTTCATGGCTAGGTGGATGCTTGACCCGGTTCAGGGCATAACCAATGTCATGCTCCGCACGATTTTCGGCTTCACGGTAAACTGGTTGGGTTCACCGGGTAGCGCCATGTTTTCGGCGATGGCTGTAAATACCTGGAGGTTCTTCCCATTCGTCGAGATTGCCCTGCTGGCCAGGCTTCAAACCATTTCCCCTTCCCTCTATGAAGCCGCTGAAATCGATGGTGCTTCTAAGTTTCGAAGGTTCGTCCATATCACCCTCCCGGAATTGGCAGCCGTGCTTTTCGTGGTAGCCCTCCTTAGAACGATTTGGGCTTTCAATGACTTCCAGTTGATCTATATCCTGACCGGAGGAGGGCCGATGAATAGCACAGAGACATTGCCCCTTCTGGCTTACAGAGAAGCTTTTGATAATAACAATATAGGAATGGGTTGTACAGTAGCGATGTTCATGACTATATTTCTTATCTCTGTTTTTGGGCTGTATTACAAGATCTTCAATCCTCTGAGAGAAACTAAGTAGTTACAGTTGAATGTAAATTTAAGGGGCTGCCGTACGGTGGATGAAACGCGTCCTAGTTTTCTTGAAAGCGATAGGTGAGCATGGCCTGTGAAGAGTGGGTTACAAAATGAAGAGCATAATGAAAAGCGCAGTTACGTTCTTTATAGGAATTCTTATAGCACTGTTCATACTTGCACCGATCATATGGACTCTCATATCTTCTCTCAAACCGAGCAGTGAGATTCTGAGATACCCTCCTACGGTACTACCGAATGAGATAACTTTTATCCACTATGTGGAGCTTTTTCGAGAAACTTTGTTTCCATCCTATTTTCTTAACAGTCTATTAGTAGGCATCATTGCGACGCCACTTACTCTCCTAGTTGCTGCTCCAGGTGCATATAGTTTGACCAGATTCAGATACCGGGGAAAGGATATTTACGCTACGTTCTTACTATTCTGCTATATGGTACCCCTTCTTCTGTTAGGACTGCCGATGTTCATGATTATGAGCCGACTGGGAATTCTGAATACGAGGTTGAGTTTAGTTGTTTCATATGTGGCTTTTTGTTTGCCCTTTTGCATGTGGGTGCTGAGATCCTTTTTTGCCAGTATTCCCACCTCCCTGGAGGAGGCTGCCATGGTAGATGGAGCAACCAGGATCCAGGCACTAACTAAGGTGGTTCTTCCGCTGTCGATGCCAGGGTTGATTTCCTGTGGGATTTTTACGTTCATACTCGTTTGGAATGAGTATACACTCGCTTTGCTGTTTATCAGATCCGAGCACCTTAAAACGTTGCCCCTCGGGATGGTGGCTTTTATGGGAAGGGTGGCCTCTCAGTGGAACTACCTTTTACCCGCTATAATCCTGATGATTGCTCCGATACTTGTGGTTTTCATGATCGTTCAGAAGGCACTGGTAAGGGGTTTCCTTGCCGGAGCCACGAAAGGATGATTTTGGGATTCTTGGAATACACGAGTTCCAGGCTTCGCCTCCGGTGCCGTCCCCGGGTGTCTTTTTCCCCTTATCTTTGTGGGCTTGTCAGGAATGAATGGTTGGTTGGGGGAAGGAGAGGATGAGCCCCTGAGAAAATGCTTGACTGTGCGTTCCCGCTGTGCTACGCTGTCAAATCTCGTAACACGAATGAGATCCCAGGATTCGGTGTGGTGGGAAGGTAGATCGCAGGATTTCCAGGTTTTGGGAAGGAGTCGGACTGCTAGTTTCGCCCTCTGTGTTTTCTTTCTGTGCAGTCTGGGATGATGAAGAAGGGCCGGTTCTTCTTGGCTGGCTCAGAGATCCGATTGGGACAAAAGAAGCGTGGTGAAGGGAGAAGAAGATGGAACAAGCTTTGATGGATCAGCTACGGGAGGCCGTCATTGGTTGTGATGAGGACGGTGCCAGGGAGGTATCGGAGAGAATCCTGGAGTTGAACCTGGACGCCTATCAAGCGATTACGGAGGTGCTGACACCGGCAATTCGAGAGATGGGGGATCGTTTTGAGAGGGGAGAGGTGTTTTTGCCACAGCTTATGATGGCGGGCGATGCGATGAACGTGGCGGTCGGAATATTGAAGAAGGCGATATCGAAGGAGGATTTGAAGGCCGCGGAGAAGGGGACGGTTGTGTTGGGAACCGTGAAGGGGGATATTCATAACATCGGGAAGAACATTGTGGGAATCATGTTGACCACGGCGGGTTACGAAGTGGTCGATCTAGGGGTTGACGTGGAGCCCTCGAAGTTTATTGAAGGTGCGGAGAAGGCTGGAGCTCAGATTATAGGGGCATCGGCTTTGATGACTTTTACGGCGTCGAATATGAAGGTAATAGCCGAGTACATGGAGATGGAGGGTGTCAGGGACAAGTACAAGCTGGTATTTGGTGGTGGGCCCTTGACGGAGAGCTGGGCAAAGGAGATGGGTGCCGATGGTTATGCCCGAGATGCGATTAAGGCGGTGGAGGTTGTGGAGGGGCTTATGAGGAAATAGCCAGGGGATTCGACTGACTGTTTTTTTTCGGGGAAAGGGGTGGAATCGATGGTTTCGTTCATCTATCTCAGCCAGGAAGATGTTCTTGCCACGGGAGTCGACATGCCGAAGGTCATGGGTATTGTCGAGAAGGTTCTGGCGTTGCATGACGAGGGGAAGGTAGTTCTTCCCTCCAAGGTGATTTTGGATTTGGGCGAACGAGAGCGCGGGCGGATCAATGCTATGCCGGCTTATCTTGGTGGGGAGTTCGAGTTGTGCGGGATGAAATGGATAGCAGGGTTTCCTCCTAATCCCGTCAAGCATGGAATACCAAGAGCTCATGCACTCACCATACTAAATAGCGCCGACACGGGTGTGCCGTTGGCCGTGATGGACGGCACATATATTAGTGCTATGCGAACGGGGGCAGTGACCGGTGTTGGGGCGAAATATCTTGCCAATTCCGATTCCGAAGTTCTTGGAATCATCGGATGTGGAGTTCAGGCCAAGACGCAGGTTATGGCGATCAAAGTAGCCCTGCCTTCGGTGAAGCGGTTGAAGGGGTACGACATACGGTCTGAGTCGAGAGAGAGATTCGCCGAGTGGGTTTCCCAGGAGCTGGGCATAGAGGCAGAGGCTGTGGGATCGGCGCGCGAGGCGGTGGAAGGTTCGGACGTCGTTGTAACCGTTACGGTCGCTGACGAGCCGATCGTCAAGGACAAGTGGCTTAAGAAGGGAGCTCTTCTTGTGCACGTGGGATCTTATCAGGAGGAGGAGGAAGAGGTGATTCTCAATGCCGACAAGGTGGTTGTTGACCTGTGGCGTGAGGTACTTCATAGGGGGACGCCTCTCCTGGCGAGGCTTTACAACGCGGGTAGGATCAAGGATGAGAGGATACATGCAGACATAGGTGAGATCATTCGTGGCAAGAAGCAGGGCCGGACGAGTAAGGAGGAGAGGATATTCTTCTCACCTTTGGGGTTGGGTAGTGAGGATGTGGGCGTAGCCGGCTTTGTTTATGAGGAGGCCAAGCGGAAGGGGTTGGGGGTCACACTCAAGCTCTGGGAGAAACCTAAGATTCTGTGAAGAGGGACATGGATGATGGCAAGAGGTGGTCAGATCAGAATTCTTTCTGATGATGATATTGAGAACATTCACCTGAGTGCTCTGTCGATCTTGTGGCAGACAGGTATAGAGGTGAGAGAGGACCAGGCTTTTGAGATCCTCAAAAAGGCTGGTTGCCCTACCAATGGGAAAAGGGTTCGCATACCCTCCCATTTGGTTGAGGAAGCGATTCGTTTGGCTCCAGAGGCCTTTACCCTGTATGGGAGGGATCCGAGTCTCAGAGTTACCCTTGAAGGTCGTCGAGTGCATTACGAGCCGATGATTGGTAGGTTGAATATTCTGGATCTGGAGACAGGGATGAGGCGTAGGACGACCCTGGAAGATGTGGCTGACCTGGTTCGCTTGGCGGACTGCCTCGAGCATTACACGCTTTTGCACAGCGGGGCGATCATGCCTCATATTGAGGGCGTTCCGGACGAGGTCTCTCATGTCCGGGGGTACTACGTAAGTGTCAAGAATTCCTCGAAAGTGATCAAAGGCGTTGTCAGGGGAAAACAGAAGGCGAGGGACTGTATTCGGATGGCTTCGGCGGTCGCGGGGGGAGATGAGATCCTGAAGAGGCGGCCTAACATCTTTACCACGTGTAACGTGATATCTCCCTTGCAGTTCAATGTGGAGCAAACCGAGGGCTTGATTGAATACGCGAAGATGGGCCTTCCGGTGGACATCGCATCTGAGCCACAATCAGGTGCTACGTCTCCTGTGACTCTTTCCGGGACCCTCGCTCAGCAAACTGCAGAAATCCTGTCGATGCTGGTTGTGGCCCAGTTGGTCCACCCCGGCACTCCTGTGTTGATGGGTACGGTGGCGGCTGCAATGGACCTTCGCAACGGGACGATTGCGCTGGGCGGGGTCGAGGCTGCCATAATGAATGTCGCCCATGCCCAGATGGCCCGGTTTTATAAGATCCCGAGTCGCGGGACGGGGAGTAATACCGAGTCCAAGACTCTAGACATGCAGGCGGGTTACGAAAAAATGCTCACCCTCTTACTGCCTGCATTGGCTGGTATCAATATGATCTTCTATCCGGGCACTATGGATCACGCCTTGACCGTAAGCCTGGAGAGTTTGTTGATCGACCATGAGATGTGCGAGGCGATCGGTCGGATACAGGCTGGCGTCTCGGTGACGGATGAAAAGCTTGGGGTGGACCTGATCGATGTGGTTGGCCCTGGGGGACATTTTCTTAACCAGAAGCACACCCTCAAGCATCTGGAGGAGGAGCATTTCTTGCCCAAGCTGAGCGACCGGGATTCTTACGAGGTCTGGCTGGAGAAAGGGAAGGCTGGCGTTGTTGAGAAGGCTAAGGGGCAGGTAAAGAGGATTCTCGAAGAACACAGGCCCCTCTCCCTTGACAGCGCCGTGGACAAGGAGTTGGTTGGAATAATCAAGGAGGTCGAGAAGAGAGAATTGGGGATTTGATAGGGAAAGGGGGTGATGAAATCGGTAGATGTTTCGGTTCTTGTCATGAGGAAAGGATTTTCTTGAAAGCTCTTTTAGAGGCGGACTGCATCCGCGCGGGGGAATGAAAACCAACGTGAAAGAGAGTGGATGTTCGGTCCGCAGCTGTGGAGGAGGAAGATATGGAGAAGAAGGGTGTGTTTGTTGGGGTTTTGGTGTGTGTGTTACTCTCGGCTTTCCTCTCGTCAGAGGCGTTCGCGTCTGAAATCAAGCTCCTTAAGATAGGGACTGCGTCACCAGGAGGGAACTGGTACCTTTCGGGGGCGGCTCTGGCACCGAAATTAGAGGAGGTGCTTCCAGGTGTGAGGGTGACCAGCACTACCGGAGGCTCGGTTTCCAACACGGTGAAAGTGAATAGCGGCAGGGAGCTGCAGATCGGGTTGACCATTGCAAATGTACAATACCAAGCCTACAAAGGGATGCCTCCTTTCTTCAAGAAAGCCCATGAAAATATACGCTTCATCGGAACTATCGAGACGATGATATGGCAAATGGTCGTCCCGAGGAAATCAAACATATTTAGCGTCTATGATTTGAAAGACAAGAGAATCAATCCCGGAAAGATAGGCTGGGGCGACCGGGTGATAGCGGAACTGGTTTTGAAAGCCCATGGGTTGAGTTTCAAGATCATCGAGGCCAACGGGGGGGTGGTGAACAGCCTCGGTTTCAATGATGCGGCCACAATGATGCAGGATGGACATCTGGACTGCGAGATGACCTATGGAGCCATCATGCCGTTTCTGCTGAACCTGGACACGAGGCCGGGCCTTCGATGGTTGCCTTTCGGAGGCAAGGAAAGGGATACTTTCCTTTCAAATGAACTGGCCGTTGGATGGGCAAAGGCCACCCTAAAAAAGGGAGCCTATGCGGGTGTTACTGAAGACATTCCTGCCGTGGGAGTTCAGACTACCGTGATAGTCAACAAGGATCTGCCCGACGATATGGTTTACAAGATCACCGAGGTTTTGTTCGAAAGTGGTTTTCAGAAGGACATTTTTGCTGCCGCCGAGAGGAAGGGATTCCCCAAAACCTGTTGCCTGGAAACCGTGATGAACGGGGCCACAATACCGATCCATCCGGGCGCTCTTCGGTACTTCAAAGAGAAGGGAGTCCCTATCAGGAAGTAGATTTTCCCCCCGTGTTGCCGTGAATCCGGCTGTTTTTCGATAGGGGTGTATTGGATAGTGTGAAAGTGGCTGGCGGCGGTTCTTCGTAACTCAACCGTGAAGGGCCGCCGCAAACAATCAACCCAGCAATCGTTGAGGAGGCAAGCAGTGTTATCTTTTTGGGAGGTGGCAGATAGGGCGCTCAACAAGGGCCCACTGATGAAGTTGAAGAATTTTGATCTCAACCTTTTCAAGGTCGCAACGGGCTTGGTCAAGGAGTATGGCATCAAGTACGATCCAGAAGTTCCTATCCCACCGGATGATGGGCTGGCAGATCGTGTCTTTCAAGCCGGGTTGAAGCTTTATGCCGAGACGGGAACCTACTGCACGGACACCGAAAGGGTGATTCGATTCGAGGAGGAAGAGATCCTAGAAGCCCTGTCTGAACTCGGCCGGATGCCTGAAGAGATAGAGATCGGTGAAGGATCCGACAAGAGGCGGCTGTTCAAAAGGACCATTGGAGACCCGAGGAAACCGCTGGTTGTTGGAGGGGTGGTAGAGGACAATCCGGTAGAAGGTCGGGATTTTGTCCAGTTATACAAGAGCATAGCTCAGGAGAGGATCATAAACGGGATCTACTACGGACCTCCTCCACGGAGCATCGAAGGTAAGAAGTGGACCATCAATTCGCCTCTGGACTGCCACGCTGCAGTGAGCGGGGTTGGATGGATGAGAGAAGCCATCAAGAGTGTGGGAAGGCCGGGTTTACACCTCCTCGACGCTTGCCCTTCGGCGCTGGGGACCATATCGGCGTGTAGCTTGGAAAATGGGCTTCGGAGAACCGATGCCATCACTCTTGCTACTATAAGCGAATTGAAAGTCAACTTCGAACTCCTCAACAAAGTCGCCTATAGCCTTCATTACGGCTGCTTGAGAAGTCCGTTCTGGACCTCAATTGTAGGAGGTTTTGCTGGAGGCCCTGAAGGTTGCGCCCTCGTGAACGTTGCTGCGGCCCTAAACGGAATCATGGTCTACCAGGTGGGAGGGAGCGGGTACATCATGAATTCGAGTATCCTCCAAAACCCCCCGATAAACACGGCTCGCCAGACTATCTGGGTAAGAAACATCAGTATGCAGGCCTTGGTGAGGAATACCAATCTTATATGTGGTGGCGGTGGACTCACCTCTGCGGGTCCTGGAACGGAACAGCAACTGTGGGAGATTGCTGCCCTTGGAATTCATACCTCTTGTGTGGGAGGTCACATTTTTCATGGTGCCCGGAAGGCTGTCTTGGTAAAGCCGAACCAGGGAACAGGATTGGAGCCCAGGTGGGAGGGAGAGGCAGCTCGGGCAGGTGCCTCGCTGAGGCGGGATGAGGCGAATGAAGTGATCGACTTCATACTGAGGAAGTATGAGGACAACATCTCACCAGACAAAGCTCCCGCTGGTTACAGTTTCAATGAACTTTATGACTATGAGAATGTCACCGTGAAGCCAGAGTACTTTGACCTTTACTGCAAGGTCAAGAAGGAACTGGAAGACAAAGGGCTGAGATTCGACTAGGCTGAATCCCCCTCTCCTTGACGCCGTAGAGGCACAACCGGGACATCCGTAGAGCATTTCAGGTTGCTGCTACTATTGACTCTTACGGGAAGAAGCGCAGTAGTGAACCAAACTCACGAAAGCCAGATGATCGATCTTTCCCTGGAGGAGAAGAACGATGTTCTATCCTGGACGATCACCAACCCGAGAATGTCCGTCGAGTTTATCTTGGCTGTTCTCTTCCTGGTAAGCGCGGTTTTTTTCTCTGTTTACCACCTCTACACGGGCTACTTCGGCCAACCAGAAGCGCACCTGCACCGTTCGATCCATCTTACCGTAGTCTTCGTGATGGTTTTCATAATGTATCCGATCGACCGGAAACCTTGGAATGCCCCTTTCCGGTGGGTACGGTTGATAGATCTCATCCTTATGTGCATTGCCCTGGTAGCAGAGTTCTACTACCTAGCGGATCTTGAAGGGTACCCGTACCGAATTCCCTCTCCGAGTCTCATGGACATGATTATGGGGGCCACCGTCTATTTCCTCGTTCTTGAAATTACGAGACGAACCGTAGGCTGGCCTATGGTGCTGATAGCTCTGTTTTTCAGTATTCACGCCCTGTACAGTAACTACTTTGTATCAATCCTTTATGGGAGCCCCACCTTCTACGACACCTTTATCGCTGAGACTGTGATGACATCCAGTGGTATTTTCGGGATCCCTATAGCGGTTATGGCCTCCTTTGTGGTGCTTTTTCTTATCTTTTCAGCACTGCTGATCTATACAGGAGCGGGAAAATTTTTCGTGAATCTCGCCTATGGAATCGCTGGGAATCAGGTAGGTGGCCCTGCCAAAGCAGCGATAGTTTCGAGCATGGCATTTGGAACCATTTCGGGGAGTACGGCATCGGACGTCGTTGCTACAGGAAGCTTCACGATTCCTCTCATGAGACGCCTGGGCTACCACAAGCGGTTTGCTGGAGCGGTCGAGGCTGTTGCCTCAAGCGGAGGAGCCTTCATGCCGCCGGTCATGGGGGCTGTGGCTTTCATTATGGCGGCTTTTCTCGGAATTCCTTATTTTTCTGTGATTCTCGCAGCCTTGTTGCCCGCTTTGCTTTACTACACGTCCCTTTTCCTGATGGTGGATTTCCAGGCCAGAAAAAAGGGACTGGCCGCCATTCCCAGGAAAGATCTTCCGGATCTGCGGATGGTCCTGAGGTGGGGCGGGCACCTCGTGATCCCAGTAATAGTGCTGGTGGGTATGCTTGCTCTCAACTACTCAGCTTCGGCGGCAGCCTCCTGGAGCATAGCAGTCTTGTTTGGCGTTACTCTCTTGAAGAAAGAGAGCAGGCTTGGACCAATCGAGATCTTGAGGGTCTTCGAATCCGCTGGAAAGCGTGTGTTGCCTGTTTCCTCGGCGTGTGCCTGTGCAGGGATTATTATCTCCGCTACCACTCTATCAGGGGCGGGTCTGCGGCTTGGCCAGGTGATCATCGAGACCAGCGGAGCCTCCATTTTGGTGGCTCTTGTGTTTACTATGATCCTTTCGATTGTCCTGGGGATGGGTTTGACCACCACAGCCGTCTATATTACTTTGGTGGTCACAGTGATTCCAACAATAGTCAAGCTCGGTGTTCTCCCTATTGCCGCCCATTTGTTCGCCCTTTACTTCGGCGTTCTTTCCAACATAATTCCGCCGGTCGCCATTGCCGCATTTGCTGCCGCCGCTCTGGCTGAAAGCAATCCCATGAAAACGGCAGTCACTGCCTTTGGCATCGGTATAGCCGGTCTTATCGTCCCATTCGCTTTTGTTTACAGGAGAGAGCTACTACTCATGGGTAATCCAGCGGAGATTCTACTGGCTGTTCTTACCAGTCTGGTCGCAGTGGCCGGATTGGCCATGTCCATTCAGGGATGGGCCCGGAGGAAGGTTTCCCTGGTATGGAGGGCCGTCCTCTTTCTTGCCGCAATCGGGTCGTTTAGCCACAACCGGGCGGTCTATGTGACCGGAGCCGTGGTTATCGTGTTGTATTTTCTCATAGGCCAGGTAAAGGGGAAAAGGGCACAGCCTGCTTGAAGGTGATCGATTTGTCGGAAGGTCGATCGGCTGCCCGCGTATGCCGGCCGTGTCCCGCAAGAAAAAGGCGCCCGTCAAAGCTTCTCAGAGGGCGCCGGGTGCAAGCCGGGACTCGAGTCATTCCTGGCTACTGCCCTTGCCTGTGCACGGCCCGCATGGTCCTTGCCAGTTCCTTGATCTCGCCAAGGTCCTTGAGCATCATATTGTAACCATACCAGTAAGCATAGTCGGGGTTGACATGGAAAAACGCCTGGTAGGAACGCATGCGATGCTTCATGAACATCTGGACCAGAACCTGGTCGATGTAGGAGAGCCTGTCGAAATCCGTGTTTCCCTCAGCGCCGCCTGTATGCATGAAAGTGAGCAGGAAGGGATAGTTGGCGGGATAGTCTGCAGGTTTTTGGATGATCCCCTCCTTGTAGAGACCGGCGACCGTCTCAATGGCATCCGCCATCAGGCGATCCACCTTCTGGAGTATGGAATCCCCCATGGCCAGTTGCTCCCTGGCATAGGCTTCTGAGTGACATTGCGAACAGGTCTGGATCATCTTGTCCCGTTCCCTTTGCCAGGAGGGCTGATCGAGGCGCGCCATATCAACGGCTTTGACCGCGTCGAGAATCGGGGTCGCCTTGCCCGTCCCGGGATCGAGAACGCCTAGTGCCTTGAGGATGGTTATCCGGTCAGCCGCCCACTGCTTGTCCTGAGGCAAAGGCAGTCTCACCCCCAGAAATCCCCAGGCCGTGTGGTTTTCGTGGTTGCCATCAGGCATGTGGCATTGCTGGCATGTGGGAGCGACGGCATCTCTCGGGAGGTCGCCGCTGCGAAGGGCGAACCAGCGTTCACCGTGTTTGGAACTCGACCACATCTCCCATTGGGGATGATCGTATCCCATGTGGCACTGCTGGCAAGCTCTCGGGTTTCTTGCCTCCTTCTTGGAGAAACTGTGTCTGGTATGACATTCATCGCATGAGTTGTTCTGGTAGCGGTATCCCTTTTCCTGGAGGTCTCTCTTCTGCTCCTCCGACTTGATGCCCATATTGTGACACCCGCCGCAGCCCCGACCACCCTCTATCAGTTCGTCAGGGGCAAGGTGGCTGGCGGGCAGGGCGTTGAGCGATGTCCAGCCGAAGTTATGTTTGCCCTTGGAGAACTGGTTGAATTTGTCTTCGTGGCAATCGGCACAGACCTTCTCGTCGGGCAGTCTGGCCAGCTTGTAATTCTCAGCCCTTGTATGTCTGTCGCCGTGGCAGGTTGCGCAGCCGAGGTCTTGCCGGGCATGTTCGCTACTCTTGAAGTCCTGAACCTGCCCCGGTGAAATCTTCTCATGGCAGGCGATACAGGAGTCTTCGGCCGCATGGGATGTTCCAAAAAGAAGGATCAATACCAAAACAAGAGCCAACACCAAATGTCTGGTCTTTCCCACAGGTCTTCTCCTTTCCGTCCGGATTCTCCTGGTACAATCGAGAAGCCCGAAACTCCCGGGAAATTCGTCACCCTCCTTGAAAAGCGATACTGGGAAGGCAGAAGGGCGAACTCGGCTTTCCCCGAAAGATCTGGAAAACGGACATCATGGGAATCATATTCAAAGAGGACCGCCGGTGTCAACACCATCTTTGTTCGAGTTTCCTGGCTTTCGGAGAAAACACCCGTTCCCGAGCGACGTTGCCGAGGTGGAGGGGCACCAATCAGGGCGACCGGACGGCCTGCTGTCTGTGTGGTTCTTGGGTACGTGGCCTCCTCTGAAGAACCGCCATGGATCGAAAATTGCCGCTTCTTGGAAGCCGGTCTTGCCAGGCCTAACCAACTCTGTCCGGTCTCAATCGGACGCGCCTCTGTCCTTTGAGCGCCGATTGTAAGCCGGAGATTCGTAGACTTCGGGGTTGACGACATTGGGGGGTCTTCTCCCCCTGAGCATGGCCAGACCGTTCTTGGCGGCCAGGAGAGCCATCTGTTCGCGGGTATCCACCGTTGCACTCCCTATATGGGGCAGCAGGACCACGTTGGGCAGTTCCGAAAGCCCAGAACTGAGCCTGGGCTCGTCCTCGTAAACGTCGAGCCCGGCCCCTGCTATCCTTCCCTGCTCCAGAGCCGCCACAAGGGCCGTCTCATCCACGACCGGGCCCCTGGAGGTATTGATGAGAATGGCGGTCGATTTCATTAGATGGAGTTCCCTTTTCCCGATGAGATGCCGGGTTTCCTCGGTCAGAGGGCAGTGGAGGGTGACAAAATCGCTCTCTTTCAACAGCTCGTCGAGCTCCCTGTATTCCACTCCGCGGCTATTCTCAATGGCATCCCTTTTGTAAGGGTCATAGGCGGTGACCCTCATTCCGAACCCTCGGCTGCGCTTCATCACGGCCTGGCCGATTCTTCCAAAACCTACGATGCCGAGGACCTTCCGCGTTCTGGAGCCACCGGGTCCTATATCGAGCCCCATGAATCGCTTCCAGCCGTCTTGTTGCCATTGGCCGGAGACGGTGTAACTATGGGCCTGGGGGATCATCCTCGCCGTTGCCATGAGCAACGCCCAGGCAAGGTCCGCCGTAGTATCCGTCAGGACTCCGGGGGTATTGGTCACTGGAATACCGAGTTCCGTGGCAGACTTTGTGTCGATATTGTCATATCCCACCCCGTAGTTGGCAATGCCGCGCAGCCTCGGGCCGGCCGTCATCACCTCTCTCCGAATCCGCTGGCCTCCCCTGGGAAGGAGGAGATCCGCCCCTTTTACCGTCTCGATCAGCTGCCCCTCTGCAAGAGGTTCACCTCGTGGTCCATGGATCACCAGAACATCCACCCCAGCCCTGCTCAGCGCATCCACCCCCGCTTTGGGTATCGGCCAGGGAACGAGAACCTTCCGTGCCATCTTGCCTCCTTCATGGGGAAATGCCATCCTTGGCTTTCCCGTGGGACCTGACAGGAATCACCACCACATCACCGTGTTTTCAGGAGAGCCGTCTTACTGCCTCTTTTCATACTCGATGGTTATGGTCACGGTGCGGTTGAGGGCACGGCCTTCAGGGAGGCCGTTGTCGTACAGGGGATCGTGGGGCCCTGCTCCCCTGTATGTGATCCTCTCGGCCGCCGGCATGATCCCTGCCAGTATCCCGTCATAGACGGCCTTTGCCCGGCGCTCTGAAAGCGCCATATTGTAACTCTCATTCCCGATTGTGTCCGTATGGCCCACAATCGTCACCGTGGCCTCGGGGAGGGCTTCGATCCTCTTGATGATCCGGTCAAGGACCGTCTTGTTTCGGTCCTCAATATCCGCCCGGTCAAAATCGAAGAGGATGAGGGCATACCTCTCCATGACTCTGTAGCCCAATTTCCGGGCAACCCGCTCTTCCCTCCTGACGAAGCGGACAGACGAGGTGGCGTCGGTATTGAATGTGTTGCCGGCTTTGTCCGTTACCCCAAGAGTCGCCCTGATCTTCTGGAAAGAGCGAATCCTGTGGAGGCCTGTCTTTTCCAGATCAAAGGTATAGACCGGGAGAAGATCGCCGTCTCCCTCAACCGAGTCCATCTGGAAGCCATCCCCCTCCAGCTTGATACTCCAGTGCTCAATACCGTAGCCGGCCTGGATCCTGGGGAAGACCCGGATCGATTCGGTATCGGCGATCTCCTCTACATAGCTGCTCTTCACGGTATCCAGAATCTCCGGAGAATTCGAATAGATCTCCACACGCTGGTTCTCTGCCCTGCCTTCCTCCAAATTGCCCGGGCTTGCGACGACGGGTGAGTTGCGAGCCTCTATCGCCATTCGCCATGAATCTATCCCCCATATATACCTCAGGTATGCCCGCACCGCTTCTGCTCGGCTCCGTGAGAGGTCGGTCCTCCCTCGCTCCACTCCGCGGTTAGAGTTGCAGCCGACGATTCTTATGCGGGTTTCCGGATTGGCCACCAGGCGCTGCCCGATTATGTTGAGAAGGTGATAGTACTTTTCCATCTGGCCTCTCAGACGCCTCTCATCAAAGGACTCTGTCTCACTCTGGTTCGAAAAGACCACGTACCTTTCGGGAATCTCGCTCTGGCCCGTCTCAAAAAACACGTAGTTCAGCAGGGGAGAGCTATCCACTGTAGTCAGCTCTTCAACGGTGAGGGTCTCCGGTTCTATTTTGAGTTCACCGTGAGGAGGACCGACCAGTTCCCTTATTGCTTCCCTCTTGGAGACCCGAACCACAGAAAGGCCCGTACAGGTGTCAAAGGTATCACCATAAATGTCGGTGACCCTGATACAGGCTCTTATGTTCCTGAATCCTGCCAGCTCGTCCAGGCCGAACTCGTCTAGAGGAAAGGCGTAAAAGGGTTCGAGGTCGCCGGTACCCTCCAGGATCTTAATAGTCCGGCTGTCACCCGAGATGGTAAGCCTCCAGTGAGAAAGGCCGTACTCTGCCGTTATATGGGGCACGATCCTTATCTGGTTTATATGATTTATCTCGACGATGAACCGTTCAGCCGCGGCTCGGCGCAACTCCTCCGATTCGAAGAGTATTTCCACCCGCTGATTCTCGGCTCGGCCGCCCAGAACAATCATGGGTGTCGGGTGGGACGGCAGGTTCCGGGCCTCCACTTCCATGCGGGAGGCGGCTATGCCCCAGACACCGGACAGGTAGTCCCTTACGGCTTGAGCCCTGCGTCTTGACAGATCGAGGTTTTTCTCTTCCGGGCCGGAATCGGAATTACACCCCACGATACGGATCCGGGCCGCAGGATTCTCGGTCAGCCGTCTGCCCACGAGATTGAGGACGTTGTAGTACCTCTCCATGGCGTCTGTCAGGTCTTCTTCCCTAAAGGATTCCGCCTCGGCTCTGTCAGCGAGAAGGACGTATTTGTCAGGGATCTCGGCTTTGCCGGTTTCGAAAAATACCATGTCCGCTATGGGTGCTCCCCCTATCATAGTAACCCTGTTGAAATCGAGTTCAGCCGGCGCCATGGTCAAAGTTCCGTGGGGCGGCTGTGGAATCCGATAGGTCACAACGTAGCGATAAAGCAGCGTGGTGGTAAAGGACTGGAAGATAGGGAGGAGTTCCTTTGCCGACTTGGCCTTCCAGATGCGGCCGCCGTGATTGCCGGCAAAGGATTTGAGGAAAGGATTCATCTTCCTCCTCGGCATGTAGTCCACACAGTAGGCCTCGAAGTTTGGAATTCCCGATGCTTCCTCCTCGACCGTTCTCTCGGTTAGCCTGCTGTTGATATCCTCGCCGTCCGAGAATACGACCAGAAACTTCTGGTCTTTTCCGGGCATCCGGCGGACGATGTCGAGGCCCGCCACCATGGCTTCGTAGAGGTATGTGCCGCTGGTTATTGCACGGCCGAATGCATCCTTGAAAAAATCCCTGAATTGCCCAACGTCATTCGAATGAAAGGCCCTGGTGTGTAGGGTCCTCCCTCCCACCAGCATCTTTTGTCGTTCATCGAACACGACGACATGGATATTGTCTATGGGGCGCACGGTCTGCAGAAAAGAATCAAGGGCGGAAAGAAGGGGCCCTACGGCTCGGCGCTTCTTCATGGAGAAGGAGTTGTCCACGACGAGAACGATGTTCAAGGGAACCTCTTGGGTGGTCTCAAGAGGTTCCGCGGAGAGTATCCTGGCCTTCCTGTCCCCCTTTTGAACAAGGAAATCCTCGGCTTTCAAACCACGGATAGGGCGGCCGTCAGGGTCCAAGACAGAAACCAGGAGCCTGTTCTCATCCACTGTCTGGTATCCCACCCGGGCGCTTCGGCCCGGGGTAAGGACCTGGATGTCGTCAGCAGCACGGCAGTGCAGGGGATGTGCGACGCCAAAGACAAAGATCAACGGCAGGAGTATGCCCTTTTTCATCTCTCCCTCCAAAAGGGTCCATGGGACCGAAAAAAGCGGAAAAGATTCTTTCCTTACAGGGGAGTCAAGGTACCACCAAGAACCTGACACTGTCAAGAAAGAAGCCTGCCCGGGTTGCCTCCCATTACGATCGAGGACTCTTGCGGGTTGCCAACCTCACGACTGCCTCTCTTTCTGACCCGTTAGGATCGAGCCTTTTGTCTTGGCGAGGGTAGCTGGGAGAGCTCGATTCGAGTTTGAAGCCGGATGGGTGCGTGAGGGGCTCAGGAGGATTCCGATGATTTGACGGGGTCTCTTTCAACATCTCTGGAGAAGACTTGACATGGCGAGCCGGTCTAGCATACTCATTAGTCCGGCGTTCTTCTCGGGCTTTACGGGCCTTCTAAAGCATTCGTGAATCAAAAAGGGAAACGGCAGATGATTAAGGGTGTTTTTCTCGATCTTGACGGGACGGTCTACTGTGGGAGCGAGGTGATTCCAGGTGCTCCGGAGTTCATATTTCGCCTCAAAAGAGAAGGGCGGAGATACCTCTTCGTCACGAACAGGTCCAATAGGACACCACGCCAGATAGCCTCACATCTCCAGGACTGCGGGATACCTTGCGAGCCTGGAGATATTGTGACATCCGCCCAGGCAACGGTTGAATACCTGAAGGAGGGCCGCGTCTTCTACATCGGCGAAGAGGGCCTGCACGAAGCCATCGTCCGCGGTGAATTGGAGATTACGGAGGAGGCGCCCGATTACGTCGTGGTGAGTCTTGATCGCCATATTACCTATGAAAAGATGGAGAAGGCAAGCCGGCTGATTCGGAACGGAGCCAGGTTTGTGGCTACCAATGCGGATAGGGTTCTTTACACCGACAGCGGCCCTTCGCCAGGGACCGGTGCAATCGTGGCGGCCATTGCCGCTGCCTCGGATGCTCATCCCGTGTACGTGGGGAAACCCGAGACCATCATCATCGATATGGCCCTGGAACGTCTAGGTCTGTCCAGGCAAGAAGTGGTCATTATCGGGGACAACCTGAAGAGTGACATCAAGGCCGGCAAGAACGCCGGAATTCGTACGATTCTCATTCTTACCGGCGTCTCCTCCAGGGAGGATCTGAGACGGGCCACAGACAAACCCACCTGGGTTGTGGAGGATTACAGAGAACTCGAGGAACTGTTCGACACCATATGAGCAATCCCCTCTCGCACGGCTCCTGGGAAGGTGGCCAGCTCCCTTCTTCCTGCTATCATCGACTGCCGGGAGAGGGCGAGGAGATGGAGAATCCTCCGGCAGCTGCGGCCCCCGCCTCAGCCTCTGTCCACAATGGGCCTCACCCCGGTTATCCTGAAACGAATCGCCGCATGGATCATCTCGGCGGCCTGCTGGCCTGCGGCCGTTGCAATATCGTGTTTTATCTTCCTGTAGAAAGGGCCGCTCGTTTCCATATCCACAGCCTCGAGGTAGACCCTTGCTCCCTTCCAGTCCATAACGGTCTGACCCGGTTCCATGACGATGAAAACGGCCTTGGGATTTCTCTGGAGGTTTCTGAAAGTCCGGTTCTGGCCGATCCCCATGACCACTGTGTTCTCATCGGTCATCCTGGGTGAACCGGACACTGCAACGTTTACATCGCCGGTCTTGTCGGCCGTGCTGAGCGTCCCGATCCTCGGCCACCGGTTGAACAATTCCATTAGTTCCTTTCTCTCCATGAAGCGCCTCCTTTTCGATCCCACCCGTACCGAGCCTCTCCCTGTCACGGGGATATGGAGCGTGAGCAGGGCAGGTCGAGCGGATTGCCTGGTGCATTGCCTCCTGAAGTGTCGTGTTCCCCAATGCCGCCCGGGCCAAAGGGAGTTCTTCAGAGCCGGGGAAAATACCGGGCTGCCCCTCCTTCGATCTTGACTATTTCCTGAGCCCCCTTTCCAGGAGGTCACAGAACTCCATGGCCATGAAAGGGCACCCGGGGAGGAAATACTTGCCCTTGAGTTTCTTGGTGCAGTTTCCCAGGCAGAGAACTCTTTCCCCGGGTGGAAGGCCGCCTATCTTTGAGCCCAGAGCCAACTTTAGATCCGGGAGTCTCTCCAGGAGCCCCCTTTCTTTGGCCCTCTTGAGGCTTAGATAGAGGCTCGCCACGCACCCTGAACAGGGTTGGCCGTCGACGATTTCCACCTCTGGATAGAGACCGGCAAACCCTTCGGTTCGATCCGGGGCGAGCTTCAGGTTCAGGCGGCTTTCGGACAAGGACTCCCCCAGGATATCGATTCTTTCGAGATCCAGGGCTCCGAGATCGGCCCTGCCTGCCAGGCGCAAGTACTCTATTTCATGGGGATCCAGACCGATGACGCTCGAAGCGACCGCATCCACGGCTAACACATCACCGCCTGCGATCAGGATATTCGTCTCTCTCGGCTCGTAGAGTTCGCTTGAGATGATGCCGTCCACGACAGTAAGCCGGGGCCTGACCACCTTGTTCAGGTCGACGATGGCCTTGCTCAAGTCCGTATGATGGAAACGCTTCTTTTCAGCGTCCGGCAGAAGGCCTTTCAGATTCTTCATTCCGATGCTTATGGGTACGGCAAAAATCGTCTTGAGCTTGGGAAGGTCAAGGATCAGATCGACCTCGTCGATTATGGAACTGAGCCGTATTGAGGGCAGGATCAGCGGATCCGGGACCTCCCTGGTCACGATCCCGTGTCTTTTCAGGTCGACCAGCGGTATGCCATACTGCCGTGCAATCCTGTCTACCCCTGCTGCGCGAAATGCTTCGAGCGTGTCTGTGCCCACAACCGAGGACTCTCCGATGATAATCTCCCCTACACCGACTTCTCGGAGCAGGATTATCATTGCCTCGATGACTCTGGGATCTGTGTTCCTCCCCTCCTCGGGTGTTGCCGCCACCCCTATGTTCGGTTTCAAAAGCACCATCGAGCCCTTGGGTGCGAAAGGCTCAAGCCCCCCGAGCGGTTCCAAGCCCCGGTGCAAATCCTCACAGACCGCTTCCAGATCTGGTGAACTCGCGGTACGCAGAATGGAAACTCCGGCCTTCACCGTGTCCTCCCAATCTCCATATGGGTTCTCACCTTGAGCCCCTTGTCGATTCCGGTTCTATCTCTTTACCAGATCAAGGACGACTCCCTCCAAACCGGCTACCACCCTGGCCATCTGGTCGTATCTCACCCTGTCAGGAGTGTCATAGGGGCTGTGGTAATAGGGGTAGCGGAAAGGAGCAGTGTCTGTCACCATTACCGCCTGGTATCCTTGCTGCCAGAAGGCCCAGTGGTCCGATGAGCCTATCCCCGGAATGAAGCCTGGCAGCGCCCCACCCTCTGAAGGATACTGCGCATGGGATCGAAAGGAGGCCACCACCTGGCAGACGAGTCTTCTTGACGAAGTGTTTCCAACAAAGGCGACGAAGTTCCCCGTAGACGGATAGACCAACCCGAGGGGTGCGGGATAGTTCTGGCTTCCCTTTTCGTCGGAATAGTAGCCTATGGTCTCGAGGCTCAGCATGGCGACGATCTTTTCACCACGCTTGCGGCAGTGTCTCGCGTAGACCAGGCTTCCCATCTCATGAGACCTGAAAAAGGGGGGCTCCTCGTTCACGAACTCGACCAGGCGGAGGGTCCGTGAAATCGTCTTGCCCCTGAAAAGGCGGCATAACTCAAGCACAGCGGCGGCGCCGGTCGCATTATCGTTTGCACCGGGCGAGCCACTTACGGAGTCATAGTGGGCTCCAACAACAACAATCTCCTCGGGCCGGTCCCTTCCCTGAATTTCCACCTCGATGTTCTTGCACCTCATTTTTCCTACATCGTAACCCTCCAACCGGACACGGTAGCCCATCTCCGAAACCGAGGTTTCGAGAAAATCGGCCGCGGCAGCGAGGTTCGCGTAGAGCATGGCGTTGCGCTCGCCGATATCACCTGCCAGGGTCTCTACATGGCGCCGGAGGGCATCGCGGAGTCTTGTTTCGGCGTCCGTGAGGGGCGGCACGGATCCCTGATAGCTCTCGCCCGGCATCCGTAGCTTGACAAGCACTTCTTTTCTCCTGGTGAAATACATATCTGGAAGCCCACCCGGATGTCAAGCAGGATGAGGGAAAGTGAACCAATCGGTGATGGGGGGCGAGAGTCTCAGGCTGAAGGGCTTTCCGGGGCATAAGGTTTGACAGGGGAAGGGGGTCGTCCTATACTCGTTTCCAGTAAAAGGAGAGGGAACCGGAGGGGTCGTTCCAGTGGGAAGCCTTTTGCACCGGTTTGTTTGAGACGCCATGCCTGAGGGGGTCTCCCGGAGGGAGCAGGGGCCTGTGAGGCAATCCGGCGTTGTGGATTTCCGGGAGTCTGTGATGAGCACTTATCTGTGGATGAAGATCCTCGAATCCACTCCCGGCTGGTACGACAGGGGTGTGCGTGCTCTTACCCTGGGGAGGCTGGAGAGGACCTACGATCGTCTGTCATCCTGGATAGGGGAGGGGCAGAGGGTGCTTGATCTCGGCTGTGGGACAGGAGCCCTGACGATCAGAGCCGCCTGCAAAGGAGCAAAGGTGAAGGGGATCGATACAAGCCCCGGGATGTTGGAAATTGCAGCGAGGCGGGTAGAGGAATCCGAGCTTTCGGAGAATGTGGAGCTCTGCCAGATGGGTGTGGCCGAGCTTGGAAGGGAAGGAACCGGTTTCTATGATATTGTCATGAGCGGCCTCTGTCTTTCCGAATTCACCGGGGAAGAGATCGCCTTTACGCTGAAAGAAGTTGAAAGAATCCTGAAGCCAGGGGGACTTCTGCTCGTCGCGGACGAGACAAGAGCCACGATCTGCTCAAAGAGGATCCTCAACTGGCTGATAAGGCTTCCCTTTGTGGTTCCGGCCTATCTTTCGGCCCATGGGATGCCAAGGCCTCTCAACAACCTCCCTGAGAAAGTAGGATTTGCAGGTTTGGAGATAGTCTCGGTGAGATCCAATGGATTGGAGAGTTTCATGGAAGTGGTCGCAAGGAAACCTGTGAGGTAAAGACATTGAACGGCCTCGGCTATGCGGCTGTGAACGTGGCAGAAACTCTGTTGAGGGTATCGCCCTTTCCCTGCAAGACAGGCCTTGTCAGGATAGGAGACCCGGGCAGGGATTCCCCGGTCTTTGTCACAGGGAATTACCATCTCACCTTTGTCAGAGTCAGAAGAGCTCTGAAAGGGATAAACGCCTATCTCCTTGTTGCAGATAGCAAGGGGATCAACGTATGGTGTTCTGCCGCGGGGGGGCACCTCACCAACCACGGGGTGATTTCGGTTCTCAAGACCAGCGGAATCGAGGCACTGGTGGATCACAGAAGGGTCATACTGCCGCAACTTGCCGCGGCCGGTGTGGAGGCGAGGGTCGTGGAGAAGAGGACCGGATGGAGGGTTACCTGGGGCCCGGTCTATGCCGCAGATATCCCGGCCTTTGTTGAGAGGGGTTTCTCCAAAACCCGGGAAATGCGAGAGACTGATTTTCCCTGGAAGCAGCGGCTGGAGATGGCTGTTGCCTGGGCATTTCCCATCTCCGCGGTCTCCTCCCTGATCGTGCTCCCCTTTTGGAGAGAAGCGGTTCCCTGTCTTGTCTCTTTAATCTGGGGCTTGTCGCTGGTAATCTTCCTGTCTTTTCCCTTGTATGGCCGGCTGCTGGATTCCGGGGGTAAAAGGCTGGGCGTGATCTTCTTTGATTTTGGAATCTGGGGGCTGCAACTGGTCCTGTGGGGCCTTTTTGTGGCAGCCCTTCTCGTCTATGCGGTCGTGTCCGGCGATGCCGCCTGGGGCTTGGTCCTCCGCTGGGCTGTTGCATCGTTCACCGTCCTTGTCGTGTTGAGTCTCGACCTAAAAGGGAGTACTCCGGTCTACAAGAGCGGGTTGCACGAAGAGGGCAGGGCGAGGGTGATCCTTGACCCGGAAAGATGCAGGGGTGCCGGGCTCTGCGAGGAGGTCTGCCCCCAGGAATTGCTATCTCCTTGACCGGAGGCGTCACATTGCGACGACACCGGGAGCGGATAGGTGCGTTCAATGCGGCGCATGTATAGTCCAATGTCCCTTTGATGCCCTCTTTATTTCTAGGCCCCGATGACAGGGTGGTATCCCCGGAAACGATCAGGATGTACAAGTTAAGCCTCATGGGCAAGCGTCCTGTGAGATCCACGGCAAAGCCTTGGCCCTGAGCCCTCTGGTCCACCGGGGCGGCTGTCGGCGGCAGAGGCCTGGCATCCTGCAGAACTGTAAAGGTCCGAGCCATGAAAAACAGATCTAGGGCCCCTGTTGCGCGGGGTGGAGGCCCGGCAAGAGGGTCCGGAGAGATAGGCATCGGTTTCTTCGGAAGGAACACCCTCCTTGTCGCCCAGGATCTCCTGGGAAAGAAGATCGAGTACAGGGGCTGTACGGGTATCATCGTGGAGACAGAGGCGTATCGGGATGATCCGGCCTCGCACAGCAGGGTGAGATCAAAGAGGACACGGCTTCTCAGGGAGACCTATGGCTCGATTTACGTGTATCTCGCCTACGGCATCCATGTCTGCCTGAACTTCACAACCGAGGCAGACGGTGCCGGTGCGGTACTCGTCAGGGCCGTTGAACCCCTCGAGGGCATCGAGATGATGGAACTTCGGAGAAAGACAAGAGACCGCTATCACCTTACAAACGGCCCTGGAAGACTCTGCCAGGCCTTTGGTATCGGGATGGATTTGTTCGGAGAACCTGTGGGACGGAGGCTGAAGATCCTCGACGGGATTGAACCCCAACGGATCCAAAGAAGCCGCCGGATCGGGATCTCCAGAGCACGCGATCTGGAATGGAGGTTTTTCATCCCGGGCAGCCGCTTTGTCGGTCCTGAAAGAAGCGGCCGGAGCAGACCCGGTACCTGACCCCTATCCCTTTGCAGCAGTCAGCTTCATCATCCGCAGGGCATCATCCCTCATGGAGTTGTTATTGAAGAGGAGGTAGGTCGGTCTCCTTTCAGCCCATCCCTTGAGCCGCACCAAATCGTGATCCGAGTAACGGTAGCCGAAACCCGTGATGCCGTGAAGCCGGAAGTACTGGAAGTCTCCGGACTGGGGCGTGTTCTTGAAGGGGTCGACGCAGTGGACCAGGTCCAACTCCTCGCAGAGCTCGGCGATAAGTCCTTCCGGCCAGAAGCCGCGCGGCTCCCAGGCAAAGCGGAGTCCCCGCCGGTCTATGAGACCGAAAAAACGACGCATATTGGAGAGGTTGTCACGAGTAGGGCCAAAGCTTGCGGGACACTGGAACAGCATGACGGAGGCTCCCAGCGTCCTGGCGAAAAGGCCGGTTTTGTCCCAGGCCTCGAGCACCTCTGCCGTAGGTTGGAACCGCCCGTAGTTTCCTGACCTCGACGGGTCGATTTTGATTCTCAGGCGCCTGTATGTGGGGCTACTTGACTGGTGAGTGATCAGCTGCCAGGCCTTCATGGTGAACTCAAATCCCGGTGGTGCCGAGTCACGCCACCTCTGGGCGGTCCTGAGCTCGGGGAGTTGGTAGAAGGTGTTCTGGATCTCGATCAGCTTGAAGAGTTGAAAGTACTTTTGCTGTGAAACGACGAAACCGCAGCAGCCGACCTTGATTCCGTCTCTTTTCCCCATGGAGTCCGAGCCGTTTCTAGGCCCCCCTCGCCACAAGGCGGCACCGTGGCGGGAGAGGGACCTGAGGGTATCCCCCGTGAGGGTATGATTGAATATAGCACAACCCCTGTGAAACGTCACTCTCATCAGACCGGGGGTTAGAGCCTGTCTGTAAGAAAGGAAGAGATAAGGAGGAAGAAGGGTAGGGCCTCAAGAATCGCCATAACCCCGGCGTTTATTGCAATGGAGTTCGCAAGAGCCGAGTCGAAGGCTCCCTCAACGGTTTTCTCCAGGCTGGACAGGGCCCTTTGCCTGGCCTGACTGGCGGCGGGAGGTCCTTGACCGGGTGCGAGGGAGATGTTGAGCAGGATCATTTCAGGGATACGAGAGGCCATGTCGAGGATCCTCAAGGAGAACCTCGAGGTCATTCGGCACAGGTGGGATCTGCCTGAGGTCATGTGCTCTATCGTCCCTGTGAGGTCTGGTCTTGCCTTCTCGATTCTGGCTTGGATCCCTGCCAGGAGTTGATACTGTTCATCCCTGGAAGGCTTGTTGGTGCCGAGAAATACGTACATCCGGTCGGCTACCGAACCGAGCAGGTCGGAAAGGATGCGATCCTTGAGAATCGACCTTCTCAGCCGGGTTTTCAAACCCATCCATAGAGCTATGGCGGCCCCGCCCGCGGCGTTCACCCCGATCAGGTAAGGGTAGATCCTTGTGGCTCCCATGATCAGAGTGTCGGACCCGTGAACACCGGTACAGGACGGCAGGGCATTGTAGACATAGGCCAGGCCGGTTCCCATGAGAGCTCCCAGAGCGAGCCCTCTGAGTGCACTCGGCATGCTGGCGATAAGAGACCGAAAACATCCCTCGAGCACCGAAACGGCCAGGGCAGGTGCTCTCTCGACGATGAGTGAGGCCAATTCCTGGTCGAGTGGCACCTGACCCGCTGCTTTGTGATCTTCCACGTCCGCTGGGGCCACTGTATCCCCTTTTGACTGCGATATCAGAGGGAGCAATTAAGCAAGAACCATACCAAGCCGATCGGTCTCCTCCGGCCCCACGGGTCGTCTTCCAGCTTTTGTGGTATAGTTCAAAAAGGCCATCAAAGGAGCTCCCAGGAGACCTCCGGTTTCCGTGAGGCCGGGGAGGGAGACGGGGAACGGCCTTTTGACGTATTTCATGTCTCCAGCATCATTTTCTCCGAGGGGAAAAGGTTGTGGTTCTGTCACGTTTCGAGTCTCCGGAAGGGGAGATCTTCTCCTGTTACAAGGCCTGCAGGCTCTGCCCGCGCCAGTGCGGGATAGATAGGACCTCGGGCCAGAAGGGATTCTGCGGGGAGGGAGCCCACATGAGGATCGCCGCGATTGTGGCACACCATGGGGAGGAACCGCCAATCAGCGGTAAAAGGGGCTCTGGTGCGGTCTTTTTTGCCGGCTGTTCCCTGGGCTGCCTCTTTTGCCAGAACCATCAGATATCAAGGGAGGGCGTGGGCAGGGTCTGGTCCGTGCAGGAGGTGGCGGATCGGCTGGTCGAGTTGTATGAGGAGAGCGGTATCCACAATGTAAACTACGTGACATCTGACCACTTTTTCCCTCATACCATGGAGATCGCCAATCTCCTGCAGGAAAGAGGTGTTCGCATACCGGTGGTCCATAACCTTTCAGGCTATCAAAGCTTGGAATCTCTGAGGATGATCGAGTCAGCCAGCGATATCTACCTGGCCGACTTCAAATACGGGGAGAGTGCTCTGGCCCAATCCCTGGCCCGGTGTGCCGACTATCCTGCGGTTGCTCTGGAGGCCCTCTCGGAGATGGTGCGGCAGAAAGGGTTCCTCGATACCTTCTCCGGATCGGATGAGAATCTCGCAACCTGGTCCCAGGGAGAGAGTATCCTTTCAACAGCCGGAAAAGGCGTTCTCGTACGCCACCTCATTCTACCGGGATACGTTGAGAATTCCCTGGAAGTGCTGAAGATGCTCTTCTTGGAGTTTGGCAGAGACTTGCCCTTGAGCCTTATGAGCCAGTATGCTCCGGTCCGTCGGTTCCCTTCCGGCTCTCCCCTCAATCGAAGGGTGACGGGCAAAGAGTTCGACATGGTCCTCGACTACGCCCTGGAACTCGGCTTCAGAAATCTGTTTGTACAATACCCCGATGGGGAAGGGGAGAGCCTGCCGTTTCTACCGGATTTTCGAGAAACAGACCCCTTTCCCGCCACAAGGGCCGGGAGGGAGGGTTGAGGGAAAAGGTCTTCTTCGGCCGGATCCCCCGCGAGCTCGGGAGGAAAGCAAAAGGAGCTCTTTCCCTGAGGATAGAGAAATTCGTTAGAAATCAAAACACTTCGCGACAGGTGTTTCGGAAAATGGGAGAACTTCCCAGAAAAAGAATTGACATTCTTAAAGGATCGTTGTATGGGTAGTACGTGAAGATAGGAAAAACCCTCTATCCTCTCCTTCCGGTGAGGCAGCCTTTCCATGGGGAAAGGGGGACGACTCTTGTCTCTCCCAGGGGTCGGGCCATCCGGAGAAGCCCTGCCAGGGCCTATGCCTCTGGCGAGAGAAGCAGGGTTTCCGGATTCTCCAAGAACCTGCAGGTGGAGCAGGATTGCCTGGCGGTTTCTGCCGGAGATCCCCGGTGGGAGCCCGTGGGAAAGGATTTTCTTCTCTCCCCGAAAGAGATTGAGACTCTCTGGTTCGGCCGCACCACCGTGGAGATCTGTCCCCTTATCGATATCTTCGTGTGATTCTTGCCCGAGTCTTACTTTCCACTCTATTTGCCTTATCTGTGGGGATCCCGGTCCGAAAGAGGCCTTTTCGTTCCTCATGCAGAGACCGGAGACACTGCCCATGGACCGGCTCTGAGCCGGCGGTCTCGGACCGGTCTCACCCGGACTTAGATCATCGCCTCGAGGGCTTTGGAGACCGATTCATGAACGACGACTTCTGCAAGTGAATCGAGGGGAGTCTTGTCTCGGTTGATAATCATCAGTTTCGCCCCCTTCTCGACGGCGTGGACCGGTATGGATGCAGCGGGATAGACCACGAGGGATGAACCCAGTACCATGCAGAGATCACACTGCTCCGCATACCTGAGGGCCTGGGCCATTTTTTGCTCGGGCATGGGCTGACCGAAAGATATTGTATCGGGTTTAAGGATGCCTGAGCAGTCGTCGCAGTAAGGTACTCTCACTCCTGACCTGATCCGCTCTTCGATCTCATCCCTGTCGTACTTCTTCCCGCAACTGAGACAGGAGACCGAGAAGGCGGTTCCGTGGAGTTCGATGATTTTCTCCGGAGAGTTTCCGGCCTTGTGGTGCAGGGAGTCGATGTTCTGGGTCACGATGGCGAGCAGTTTTCCCCTGTCTTCCAGTGTTTTGACGGCCAGATGGCCCCGGTTGGGTGCGGCCTTCTTCATGGTCTGGTAAGCCTCGGTGCTCATCTGCCAGTATCTCGTCCTGGCGCCTTCGTCGGATATGATTCTATCAAAATAGAAGTCCGCGGGATCGTATCTGCTCCAGACTCCCCCGGGGCTTCTAAAGTCCGGAATGCCGGATTCGGTACTGAGCCCGGCTCCTGAGAAGACCAGGATCCTCCGGGCTTCTCCTATCAGGGCGGTACCTCTGATGATTTGAGTATCCATAGCATGCTTTCTCCCGGTCGTTCTGATTTCGGTCTTCTGGACCCGGCCGTCTCAATCGGGGAAGTCCCGTCCCTCCGGGCGAGATCGATCTCCTGATGAGACCCCCAATTTTCCCAAAGATCCGGAGACTCCTCCGATCTTCCAGGGTGACTATGTCTGCCTCTTGGGTACGTATCTCTTGAGTTCGCAGGCCTGGTTGGCCGGACAGACGGAACACCCTCTGGGATGTGTACGGCAGCCCGAACGGGAGGCGTAGGGCCCTGCAAGTCGCGCCTCATCCGATGTGTACTTCTCTCTGGCCCTCGGTTCGGTTTCGGCAACGGTTCCCGGAACGTCGGTCAGTCCGGCCCAGTACGCGTGCTTAAGGCCGGCATCCCCAGCGATCCTGACACAGTCGTCCATGAGATTCCTCCCTGCCCCGGGATGGCGGTCCAGCACGAAATTCGGCCTGAATGCCAGAAAACAGACAGGCAAAGATCGATCGATATCGGCTACGAATCTTACGAGGGGCTCTATCTGGCCTTCGTTGACCCTGGGTATGACGAGGATACGATACTCCCAGAGCTTGTCTTTTGCATATCTTCCGATATATTCGGCGTTCCTCAAGACGGGGTGACTGGATGCCCCCGTGAGGGCGAGGTGAAGCTCATCGTCATAGGCCTTGAGATCGTAAGTGATTGAGGTGGCAAAATCGAGCACTCTCTTCAAACTGGCCTCGGTCATATAGCCGTTGGTATCGAAATTCACTTTGGTTTCCGGCTCTATTCTTCTCGCCTCTTTCACAACCCTTTCGAGATAGGGGAGGTGGAGGGTCGGTTCCCCTCCTGAAAAGAAGATTCGGTCAGCGCCCATCACCTTGGCCGAAAGAGAGCGGAGTCTGTCTATGCACTCCCTGGCCAGTTCCCGGGGATCGATGTAGCCGCGCTGAATCGAACCGTTGTCCGGGTATTGGGAGATGGTACAGTTCTGGCAGTTCAGGCACTTGTAATTGCACCCGGCCATGAAGACAGTGTAGCTTTCAGGCGGGGCAGGATGCAAAGTGGCCGAAGCAACGACTGGCATGTCTACCCGGCAGACGCCTTTCTCTCCTGCCAGCCGGTTGACCCTGCATCTGTGTTCGCAGAGCTCACAGGCAGCCAGTTCCTTGAGAAAGTCCGGGATTTGCATCAGGCCCGCTTCCCCCGTCCAGTGGCCAGAATTCAACGAGTCCCTTCACGAGAGAAATAGAGACCCGTCCCCCCTGGATATCCTTTTCTTGGGGGGCGAGGGTGTCCCTACCGCTGGGTTCATCTCTTTTATATCCAAGGTCGAGCCATTTTTCAAATGCGGGCTGCCCCCCTTGTGGGCTTGTTTTTTGATTAGCCTCTGGTATGATATAGTTTCAAAATCCTACAGGGCCGAGCGAGAGGAGGCGATAGTCGATGAAGAAGGTACTCATTATAGGAGCTGGGGCCCAGGGCGGGCCTTGTGCCTCGATCCTGGCCAGGGACGGAGACGTATCCGAGGTGGTTTTGGGTGATATAGATCTCGATCTGGCTAACAGGGTGAGGGAGAAGATCGGGAGTGAAAAGATCAGGGCAGTCAGGCTCGACGCGAGCAGTATCGAGGACGTGCAAAGAGCTGCTGAGGGGGCGAAGGCTATCATAAATTTGACCCTCACGGCCTTCAACTCGAACATAATGAAGGGTGCCCTGGCCTCCGGATGTCATTACGTGGACACGTCCTTTGGCGAACCCGTCCTACTGGACATAAGGGCCAGGGATAATATCCTGTCGCAGATAATAGAGAACAGACCCCTTGAGCTGGATGGAGAGTTCAAGAAGGCGGGGCTGACGGCTCTTGTGGGGTGCGGGAAGTCTCCGGGGATGGTCAACGTGCTTGCCAGGTATGTCTGTGACAGGCTGAATCGCGTGGAGGAGATTCGCATTCGGCTCTGTACGAAGTCCCTCAAGGGCTCTCGCGAGGTCGTCCGACCTTGGGAACCCACATGGTCACCCTTCCGGGCGCTCTGGGGATATGCGGTTGAACCGACCATATTCGAAGACGGGGAGTACAGAAAACACCCTCTCTTTGACGGTTGCGAAGAGTACGACTTCCCGGATCCGGTCGGCCGGGTTATGATTTCCTATCATCAACATCAGGAACCGATAACGCTTCCCCATTTCATAGGTAAGGGGATCCGATACTGCGACTTCAAGTATGCCGTCGATCCCATCGCCGGGGCTCTTGTCAAGATGGGGTTCGGAGACCCGGAAGCCATCGAGGTGGGAGGCGTGAGGGTGGTGCCACGAGACGTTTTGCTTAAATTGGTCCGCCAGCCTGTAAACGCATTTCTTGCAGAAAATGAAGAGGTTGTCAGACGTCCGCTTGAATCGGCGAGCTTCATGGTTACCGATGTGGCGGGCTTGGTGTCAGGAGAGAGGCTGAACTACACGATAACCTGCCCCTTCTGCTTTCCTCAAGTGGAAGAGAGGATGGAGGTTTACAGGAGATTCGGAACCACCCTGATCGGTGTTGCCCTGCCCGCCGTTGTTGGAGCCAAGATGTGTATGGATGGGGAGGCCGAAAAGGGAGTAATCGCGGCCGAATGCCTTGATGCGGGGAACTTCCTGAAGAGGATGGCCAGGATGGGTGGGCCTGTGAGGTTTCATGAGCTCTGTTCGAGGAACGTGACCGTTACATGATTGGTCGCCTGCGGTTTCTGAGGGACGATCCCCTCAGATGAGGAGCGGTTGTGCAGTGAAGAAGGAGATCGATCCGAGAATGCACTCGGCAGAGCACATCCTGACCCAAACCATGGGCAGACTCTTCGGTTGCGGGCGTCCTGTGACCACCCATATCGAAAAAAAGAAGTCAAAATGCGACTACCCCTTTGACCGACCTCTCGCGGATGCGGAGATAGAGGAGCTCGAGAGGCGGGTCAACCGGGTGATCGAGGCCGATCTTCCGGTGAGCGTGGAGTGGATGTCTGTCGAGGAGGCCGAGAAGCGGTATGATCTCGGGCGGTTGCCGGAAGAGGTCGGCGGCAGGGTCAGGATAGTAAAGATGGGTGACTATGATGCCTGCCCGTGCATCGGACCTCATGTCGAATCGACGGGCGAGGTCGGGAGGTTCAGGATCACCTCCTCGAGTTTTGACGGCGGGTTGTTGAGGGTGAGATTCAGGCTGTGCTGATCATGGAGCGGAGTGACCCGCGGGGACTGAATTCTGGCGGTAAGGTTCAGTTTGTTTTCCTTTCCCATTTTCGGTAGATGAGCCCCCGGAGAGTCATATACTTGAGAAGGCTGAGGTCGACGGGTTTGTTCAGATAGCCGTCGCATCCCATTTCCAAGGCCGTGACGGCGCTCTCCGTTGAGGGATAACCCGTAAGGATAAGGGCGGCTGTGTCCGGGAGAAGATGCCTGATCTCCTTGAGGGTCTGGAGGCCGTCCAACCCCGGCATCTTCAGGTCTGTCAGGACTACATCGAAGTGCTCTCTTCTGGCGAGCTCCAAGGCATCTGCCCCGTCGGCCGCCTCGAATACCTCGAAGCCTTCTCCCTCGAAGAACTCCCTCAGCACGTCCCGAATGCCTCTTTCATCATCGACGATGAGGACCCGTGTGTTGGGCATGGGGGTCTTCCTCTCTGGTGGTGATCTGTCGGATAGGGCTGGTCTGGCCCCTCCAGGTGGTGAAAAACCGTCCTGCTGGGTCGCAGGCTTCTCCCCCCTCTGATTCGATATCCCGGGCGCACGGAAGGGGAGACTCAGAGATCCTCTGATCTCCTGAGCCGCCAAATACTCCAAAGGTGATCTAGCAAGGTTTGTGCCAAACCCGGGAACACCTGTCCCGGCCACCGGCCCTTCGATCTTGGAATGTCTCGAGTTTCCCGACGTTTCGATCAAAGATTCATGCAAGTTGTTAACCTTACGATTGTTTCTCTCTTTGACATGAGCACACCCTTGTCCGTTCCATTCGGCTGGGGTCAGACGCCCCCTCTGACACGCCTCTTCAGCTCCCTTGTCTTTCCGTCCCGGACAATCAGACATTTTGTGTATCCTTCCCTGCAACTCTCTGCCCTGCGTGTTCCGGGGGAAGAGACAAAAAATCACTCGGAAAACCCGTATGAGATCGCCTGTCCGGTTCTCAGTTGGAGTCCACGATTTCTGAGATCCGGTTTTCGAGTATGGAAGTCTCCTTCACGATTATCCTGAGATACCGTTTGTTCGGGTGGTCGTCAGGTGTCTTTTCATACATCCTCCGGGCAAAACCGCCGATGATGGTGAGCGGATTCCTCAGGTCATGGGCCACCCTGTTTGCCATCTTGCCGAGGGCTGCGAGCTTTTCCACTTCGACCAGTTGTCTGCTCTTCTCCTGCAACTCCTCGGTCCTCTCCTGAACCTTCTTCTCCAGTTCCTGGCTGAGTCTGTATAGTTCATCGTGAGTCTGGCGCAGCGCCTCTTCTGCCTGTTTACGCTTTGTGATATCCCGGTTGCTTGCTCGCCTGCCAAGGAGGTCTCCGTTGGTAGCGAAAACCTGCTGGCAGACATGGGCTATCCATCTCTCCTGGCCGCTCCGGTGGATAATGCGAAAGTCCAGGGACAGGATGCCCCGGCTCTTCAACTCCTCTTGCAGGTGTTTCGAGACCGCAGCACGATCCTGGGGGTGTGTGATCGCCTGAAGCAGATCCGGGTCTTTCTGAAACTCCTCTGGGCTATAACCGGTTATCCGCTCACACGACGGCGAAACGTAAACATAGGTTCCTTCCGGGGAGATCCAGTACTCCCAGTCGAACGTAAAATCTGCGACAGCGCGGAACCTCTCCTGTGTCTCGAGCATCGCCTCCTCTGCCTGCCGACGCTCAAGGAGTTCTCTTTCCAGTTCCTTCACCCTTTGTTCCAGTTCTTTGTAAGTGAGTTTTCTGCCCATCAGGGGAACCTCTGTGCATGCGGGAAAAGGGGATCCAAGTGCCGGGCAACCAGCCTCCACGATACGCCCCGAGCCTCAGGGCGATCCCTTTCCGAGACGGAAAGATGCAAGGTATGTCCCATAGGCCCTCAGCGACTGCAATTCAAGTCATATTTACAAAAAGCGACTCCCTTGTCAACGCCTCCGGCTCACCTTGCCTCTCAGGCGCTTCCTCACCTCCCGGCAATGGGCGTGCCTGGCCAATAGAGGAATCTTGAAAGACCGGCTCAGAAGGTATACTACTTAGTCTCGTCAAGCCCGTCTGAGGGCCAGAGCGGCCCTGAGGGACAAAGGGGGCGGTAGGGTATTCGACTGGCCGACGGTAGGGAGAACCGGAGGGGTCGTCACATGGGGAGACTCACAACAATGAGGCCGACGATTCTCCTTGTGGGTCTCGGCGACTTGGGAGGGGTCGTGTTGGATCGCCTCGCCGGGGAGGAAGGATTCGGGCGAATCGTGGTGGCCAGCCGAAACAGCACCCGGGGCATTGCTCGCTGCAACCTTGCCCGATTGAGCGCTCTGGCTGAGGGTCATTCCATTCCGATCTGCTTCACCCCTCTCGACATCAATGATAGGAAGGCCGTAGTCAGGACCGTACGAAGAGAGGCACCCCAGATCATTCTACTCACAGCTACCATGCAGACCTGGTGGCTACCCGATCTTCTGCCGCCCGAGCAGGCTGCCCGAATCAAGAGTGCGGGATTCGGCGTCTGGCTGCCGGTCCACATGACCCTCACCATGAAGTTCATGGAGGCCTTGCAGGAGATGGCCTATGGGGGGATAATCCTGACTGCGCCTTTCCCGGATGTGGTCAACTGTGTCATGGGCCGTCTGGGTCTTGCGCCCACCTGTGGTCTGGGCAACGTAGAGGAGATCGTGTCCAAGGTGCGGCTGCTTGCCTCTGAGCGACTCGAAGAGCCGCTCGAGTCGGTGCACGTGATCCTGGTAGCACACCATGCATTGCAACCAGCAGCTTTCGGAGAGGCCTTCAAAGAGGTTCCGCCTCACTTCCTGCGTGTCGAAGTGGACGGACGGGACGTGACCGAACAGATTCGGGCCGAGGAACTGCTGCTGGCTCCTTATCCAGTACCGCCGGGCCGTGCGATCCACTCCCTTACCGCAGGCTGCACAATGTCCCTTGTCAGGGCATTACTTTCTCAGGATAGAAAGGAACTCCACGTGCCCGGGCCCGGGGGGTTGCCCGGAGGGTACCCTGTTCTCGTGAGCCGTGAGGGGGTGGAAATCGCGCCCATAGAGGGGATAGGGCTGGAGGAAGCAGTAGCCATAAACGAAAGATCCCACCGGTTCGACGGGATTGAGAGAATCGAGGATGACGGGACCGTTGTTTTCTGTCCCGAGGCGGTGCAGATCCTGCGAACCGAACTCGGCTATGATTGCCGGGTCCTCCGGCCCCAGGAGGCTGAAGAGAGGGCTTTAGAGCTGATAGCCAGATTCCGGGAGTACGCGGGGAGTTACGGCGTCGATCTTCAACTTTCCGGAGGTGCAGGTCATGTCTTTTAGCACCGATAGGTCGGGGGCTCTATACGACCGGGCCTTAGGGGTCCTGATCGAAGGGGGAAGTTCTCCTTCGCGGGGACCTGCCAACTACGGGGATTACCCTCTTTTTATCCGGGAAGGGCGGGGTGCGTCTATCTACGATGTGGATTCAAACCGGTACATCGACTGGATGATGGCGTATGGCGCCCTGCCTTTGGGCCACGCCCACCCCTCGGTTGTCGAAGCGGTGAAAGAGGCGGCTTCGGGAGGGACCCTTTTTGCCGCTGCCACCGAGATAGAAATCGAGGTGGCCGAGATGATCCAGCGGCTGGTTCCGAGTGCGGAACGGGTGCGGTTTGCCAATACGGGAACCGAGGCGGCAATGGCCGCTGTCAGACTGGCCAGGGGTTACACGGGAAGGCCGAAGTTCATCAAGTTCGAGGGGCATTACCATGGCTGGTATGACGACTTCCTGGTCAACGCCCATCCCCATCCGGTGGTCTCCCTGGGCCACCGGAACGATCCCATCAAGATCGCCGAGAGTTCGGGCCTCAACCGCCACGCTCTCGAGGACACGGTGGTCGTCCCGTGGAATGATCTCGAATCCGTGGAGCGAGCCATGGAGACTTACCGGGGGCAGATTGCCGCTGTCATCACCGAGGGAATCATGGGAAACATGGGGGTCATACCTCCTGAGCCTGGTTACCTCCAGGGGCTGCGGGATTTGACCCGGGAGAACAGGATACTGCTCATCCTCGATGAGACGGTTACGGGTTTCCGCATCGCTCCAGGCGGGTGTCAGGAGTATTACGGTATCGTCCCAGACATCTCCACCTTCGGCAAGGCCCTAGGGGCGGGCCTCCCTGTGGCTGCTCTTGTGGGCCGCGCGGAGATCATGGAAGCTCTCGCCTGGGGGGGAGTGCTCCACTATGGTACCCAGAACGCCTCGCGTGTGGGACTGTACGCCGCCAGGGCTTGTCTCAGGGAGCTCACCCGAGACGGAGGCGCCGCCTTTCGTCACACCTGGATGATCGGGGATCGCCTCTGTTCCGGGTTGAGGGAGATATTTCGGGGGAAACGTATCAGTGCCATCGTACAAGGGGTGGGACCCATGTTTCAGATCATGTTTACCGGAGAGGAGGCCGTGAGGGATTATCGCCAGTTCTGTGGTTCCGTGGACCGCGGGAAATACCAGAAATTCGTCCTGGCCCTTTTCAGACACGGCGTGTACATGAGCCCTTCTGCGGCTCTTCATTCGGTTGCGACAGTGGCACACCGGGAAGAGGACGTGGAGTTCACCCTCGAGGCGGTCAGGGAGGTTGTGAACGATGGATAGTGTCGAACCGATTCCGGCCAGGGGCCTTCTCAAGGGGAAAGCAGCCCTTGTCACGGGGGGCGCCTCTGGTATCGGGCAGGCCACGGCGCTGCTCTTTGCCAGGGAGGGGGCTGTTCTGTCTGTGGCGGATCTGGACGGCAGGGGTGCTCTTGCCGTTGCACAGTCTATTAACGAGCAGGGTGGGCGCGCCGTGGGTATTCAGTGCGATACTACCCGGGCGGAGGATTGCCGGAGAGCGTTGGAGACGACTCTTCAGGAGCTGGGCAGAGTGGAGATTCTTGTCAACTGTGCCGGGATTATTCGGCGGGCTTCCGTTACAGAGACCGAGGAAGCCGAGTGGGACAGAACCATGGCGGTCAACGTCAAGTCTGTGTTCCTCCTTTCCAAGTTTGCCATCCCCCTCATGGCCGAAGCCGGAGGCGGAGTGATTGTCAATATCGCCTCTGGTTGGGGGCTCGTGGGCGGACGAAGGGCAGCGGCCTATTGTGCCTCCAAGGGAGCCGTGGTCCTGCTCACCAAGGCGATGTCCCTCGACCACGGAAAGGAGGGAATCCGGGTCAACTGCGTCTGTCCAGGCGACACGGACACGTCGATGCTCCGTCATGAGGCTGAACAGCTGGGCCGCCCCCTTGCTTCCTTCCTGGAGGAGGCGGCCGATAGACCCTTGGGGCGGATCGGGAGGCCTGAGGAGATCGCCCAGGCGGTTCTGTATCTTGCCAGTGATGCCTCTTCCTTTGTCACCGGGACCTGCCTGGTAGTGGACGGTGGGGGGCTGGCAGGCTAGGGAGGAGACGGTGCGTGGATTGAGAGGCAAGAGGGTTCTTGTGACAGGTGGAGCCAGTGGCATTGGTGCAGCAACGGCCGCGCGTTTTCTGGAGGAGGGTGCCAGAGTCATTGTGCTTGACAAGGACCAGGCGGGGTGCCGTCGGCTTGAAGCGGAAATGCCATCTCTTTCCGGAACCATCACTGCCGACGTCTCGGACGCTGAAGCAGTAAGCCGCGCCTTCGAGAGAGTCGATGAAAGAATCCAGGGATTGGACATACTGATCAACAACGCCGGGATCAGCTTCCGGAAGCCCTTTGTCGATATCATGCCGGACAGCTGGTGCCGGGTGATCGAGGTGAATCTCAACGGAGTGTTTTGGGTTGCCCAACAGGCGGCGCGACGGATGATCGAGCAGGGGGCAGGCGTCATCCTCAACATGGGTTCAACCAACGGCCTGGTTGGATATCATCACTACGCCTCCTACAACGCCTCCAAGGCGGGGGTCATCGAACTGACCCGCTCCATGGCATTGGAACTCGCCCCTGCCGTTCGTGTAAACGCAGTCTGCCCCGGTTATATACTCACACCCATGCAGGAAGCAGAATATACGGCCGAGATGCTCCAGGCATGCGCCGGTAAAGTACCTCTGGGAAGGCTGGGAAGGCCGGAAGAGGTGGCTGCCCTGTTTGCCTTTCTCGCCTCTGATGATGCTCGATTCATTACCGGACAGGTCTATGTGATCGACGGGGGGGAGACTGCGGGAGGGTTGGCGAGCCAGAAGTAGGTCTTCCCCATGATTGGATAGGACTGTGGAGGTGGGGTCTTTTTCAGTCTCGGGTACCTGCGGCCGCCACGCGCCGGTAGATGGCATTCGCGCCGGGCGGGCATTCATCGATCTTCAGATCTGCGTCAACCTCTCTGGCCGCACACCTGCCCACGGCGACGGACGTCTCAGCTCTGTCCCGGGAGAGCCCGGGACCCTGTCCTACGAGGAAGTGGAGCCTCCTCGAGAGAAGCCCCTTTTCCTGCAACCGTTCCAAGGCAAAAATCAGATTCCCCACGCAGGTGCAGCAGGCCCCATGAGAGCTGATACGGCAGGGAAACCGTTTCGTGAAGTGGGGAGGCGGCGCGAAGCGGGTATCCTTGGAGGGGCGGTTGAGGCGGCGGATGGAGATCTTTTCCAGGTCACATGTACCGAGCCCGGCATCAGCGCTGTGAGCGATATGGCGGATCGTCCTAGGCGCATATCCGAGGATGTCCGCCACAACAGAATCGACTTCAACCGGATTGGTCCCCAGTATCATCGTCTCCATGGCAACAGGGTTCCGGCCTGTCTCGGAGCTTAGATCTCCCTGGAGGCCGTCTACTAGGATCAGGTCCGGCAAGAGGACGCTTGCCAGTTGTGCGATCCCTCGGTGAAGGCCCATGCGGTGAAAGGCCGTCTTCATCTCCCTGGGCATGACACCCTTGAGGTTTTTCAGGCTGCAGGTGAGCAGGGTTTCGGAGTGGGCCTTCATGACCGGCAGGTTGATGAGAAAGTCGCACTCCGTGACGGTCGCCGCTATCTTCATGGTCTCGAAAGGACCGTCGATCGCCACCTCTCTCTCGACGAAGCGGTCCTTCTCGAGATCGACCAACTTCAAACCATACCGCCTGGAGAGATCCCGGTATCCGCAGATGTGAAACGCTCGGGTAGCACTGTAGCCCATCCCGCTCCCATCGGCTACTGTGATTCGACGGACTCCCCTCTCCTTGAGCACCTTGACGAGAGCTTCTACGATCCGCGGGTCTGTGTCGACCCCGGCCCACTCCTGCCGGGAGACGACCAGATTCGGTTTGATGACCACGGTATCATCCGGCCGGAGCGAGCCGAGAGCACCCTGGGAGAGTATCAGCCGCTCCACCATCTTGGTGACATCGTTCCCGTAAACGATGGCTACCCCCATGGCTGTTGAGTTTCCCCCCATCTCCCACCCGGTCCCGTGGTCATTTCCTGGTGACGGCCGCCTAGGATTCTATTTTGGATCCTCCGAATTCTTCCACCAGGAGGGCCAGCGCAGAGTGGTCCAAATCGCCTCTGCCGGTTGCCAGCAGTCCATTCATCAACTCCGCAACCTGTGCCGTGGCCAGAAGGGGGAGTGACGACTCGCGGCCTGTCTGAAGGGCGATGGCCAGGTCTTTCCGGTGGAGTCTGATCCTGAAACCGGGCTCGAAGTTCCGGTCGAGGATCCGCTGTCCGTGGAGTTCGAGGGCGCGGCTCTGAGCAAAACCGCCCAGCAACGCCCTCCTTACGTTGGCCGGGTCCACTCCTGATTTCGCGGCCAGGGTCATGGCTTCGGCTACGGCCAGGATGTTCAGGGCCACTATTATCTGGTTGCACGCCTTCGCTATCTGCCCGGCGCCAGGACCTCCTATGAGAACAACGTTCTTTCCGAGCACCTGGAAGATGGGCAGAGCCCTCTTGAAGGCCTGTTCCGTGCCTCCCGCCATTATGGAGAGGGTTCCCTCGACGGCTCCTTGCTGGCCGCCGGATACCGGGGCGTCGAGACCCTCCACGCCCAGGGCGTGGAGGGTCTCGTAGATCTTCCTGGAAGTACTCGGCGCGATGGTGGACATGTCGATGTAAAGCATTCCCGGGTGGAGCCCCTCCCTCACACCCCCGGGCCCGAGAACCACCTGTTCCACGTCTGGCGAGTCTGGAAGCATGGTTATGACCACGTCGGTCTTCTCTGCAACCTCTCTGGCAGATGAGGCCGGGGTGGCCCCCTGACCGGCCAGTTCCTCCACGGGGCCGTGGCTGCGATTGTACACGACGAGACGGTAACCCCCTTTGATCAGGTTCTCTGCCATGGGTCTGCCCATGATTCCCAAACCGATGAATCCTATGCGCTCCATCTGCCTCCTCCATGTCGAATCTAGTCACAGCATGGCCGCTTTCCCGAAGGGAATGCCGGCCCGATTCCTCTTTTTCATTCAACCCGGCTCAACGTCCCCGATTGGATCTGCGTAACATCATATCACATCTGCTGGAATCACTACAAAAAGGCGTGGTGGTTCTGGTACCCTGCTCTCGCCCAATGTAACGCTTAAGCAAGTGGTTCCCCGAAGAAGGAGCTCGCCGAGGAGATGAGCCTTCTCCAGAGGGTTACACTGTGGTATGATTGAGGAAGCAGAGGAGACCTCGGATGGACAGGCAGGAGTTTTTGCGGGGGCGACAGAGTCTGAACAAGACCCAGAGCCAGATGGCGCGGCTGCTGGGTGTTTCTCTCAAGGCCGTGCAGAGCTTTGAACAGGGGCTGAGGAGGGTTCCTGTCCATGCGGAAAGGCAGCTGCTTTTCCTCCTGGCTTTGAAGGCTTTTTCCAAGAGCAAGCCCGAGCCATGTTGGGCCATAGAGAGGTGTCCCCTGGAGACGAAAAGAAAGTGCCCTGCATGGGAATTCCGTGCCGGTCATCTCTGCTGGTTCATCAATGGCACGATCTGTGAGGGAAAGGTGCAGGAGAGCTGGAGCAAGAAGATGGAGCTGTGCAGGAAGTGCGAGGCCTTCAGACCTATTCTGTCTCTTCTTACCGCCTCACCCGGGAGGTAACCGATGGGAGGGAATACTCTCTCAGGGGATGGAATCGTTGGCGGAGCCGTTTTGGAAGGAGGATGTACCATACCGGTTGGCCCTGTGGGGTGTTGGTAAGCCGGGCAGAGGTGTGGAATGTTTCGGTCAACCCTAAAGGATAGGAGAAGAACCCGAGGTGCTCTTGTTCCGTTTCCGGTCATCATGGCCCTGGTACTCCTTGTGGTTTGGCCGGGTCCCTCTGCGGCAGGCCCGGTGGCTTGGATGGTCTCCGACACCTCCATGCCCCTCTGGTTGGTTCAGGGATCGAGCCCCGGGGAGGGACTGGCTTCCGGAGAGTTTCTCGTGGCAAGCACGCACCTGAGAGATCCCAACTTCTCGGAAACGGCGGTCCTCCTGGTGGATTATGCCCGGCACGGTGCCATGGGTCTGATCATCAACCGGCCGAGTAAGTTGAGGCTCTCCAGCCTCTGGCCGGGGATAGGGCCCCTCGATGAGCGGGCAGATACCGTCTACGTGGGGGGACCGGTGGCAAGAGGCCAGATGCTCATGCTGATCCGATCGAATATCCGGCCCGAGGAGTCTCATCGCGTTCTTGAGAAGGTCTACGTCACTGGCAGCAGGAGCGTAATCGAGGAGATGCTCCATCATCCGAGAAGAGAGGTGGACTTCCGGGCCTTTGTCGGCTATGCCGGCTGGGGCCCCGGACAGCTCGACCATGAGGTGTCCAGGGGCGACTGGTACGTCCTCAAGGCCGACGGAGAAACCATTTTTGACATGGAGCCATCAGAGATCTGGCCTGAGCTTATCCGGCGGAGCTCGGTTCTATGGGCCAAGTTACGGGTTGGCGGCGAGAAGACATCAGGGATCAGTGTCACAGCCCAAGGGAACATCCGGTCAGACCTCTGGAAACGTCACAGACGGGAATCCTGCAGGCCATGAGCCAGGTGGAGGGCGGGGTTCTCACTCGTGATCCCTCATCCTTTGACCCTACTCGGGGAACCCTGATTCTCTGGATTCTGCTTTCTCGAGGAGATATGCTACCAGGACCACTCCCAGCCCTCCAAGGCCGAATACTCCATATGCCCAGCCCCAGGATGCATAGCCAGTTCCCTGGGAACGGGCAGGGTTGAGAATGTCGAGGACGGCTCCGAATGCAAGGGGCGAGATCGCTCCAGCCCCAAACCCGAGGAGGGAGCGCAAGGCGAAAGCTGCTCCCAGGTATGCGGTGCTGACCGACTCGGTGAGCCCTGCAGAGAGGATGGGGGAGTCTCCAAGAGCTGAAAAGGCGTAGATCATGCCCAGAGCGATGACAAAGACCGTGGGAAACCGGATTGACCAACCCATTGTGAAGGAACAGGCCGCGCTCACGCTTCCCACGAGAAGGATGACAGAAGCGCGGCCGAACCTGTCAGACAAGGAGCCCATGGAAAGTGAGGCGACTACTCCCATGAGGTGGAAGGAACTGACGATGTACGCACCGTTGCCTGCTGCCTTCGAGATCCCGGCGCCACCCTTGACCAGGCAGGCCGAGACAAAGGCCGGCGTCCAGGCCCACATTCCCAAGAGCTCCCAACTATGGAAGGTATAGCCCGCGACGTATAGAACCGCCGTCTTGTTATGGAGGACCTCTCTGGAGAACCCCTGGTCTTGGAGCCTGGGGAATGTCCTGTTGGGCGTGGATCCAAGGGCCAACCATGCCAGGAGTAACCCCACTGTCGGCCCTAGACAAGTCAGAAGAAAGCAGGTAGGATAGCCGGCGCGAGACAGTACCAGCCCGCTTATCCCCAGGGAGAGGGCATAACCGACGGAGGTGCTTGCGATGAAAAACCCCATCGCCCTGCCACGCCGGGCGCTGGGGTACCGCCCGGCGATCATCATGAGGGCGGGGGGATAGGTTCCGCCCATGGAGAGGCCGACAAGCGTATAGAGGAACAGGCCCGAGTGATAGGTCCGGGCAAAGACGGCAAAGAGCAAAGCAGTGGCAGCCGTCAGGAACTGCGACCAGAGAAAGACTCTTTTGGCCCCGAGCCTGTCGGCCAACTCGGAAAAGAAGACCAGAGAGACGGCATAGCCGAGCTGGAACCCGGTCGAGATAGATCCTGCAGCAGCCCCGGACATACCCCACTGGTCCCGGAGAACCGGCAATGCCGCGGGGTAGGCCATGAACACGAGGTATGTGAAGACTCGGGCAGTGCAGACCCCCAGGAGCCACCCGTCGATGTTCTTTGAATCTCCTCCCACCGGGGTCTCACTTTCCTCCTTTTCGGAAGAGTGCCTCCCATCGGGCCTCTGCTTCTGTCTTGCCGTCATATTGAGCAGGACCTGCGGTGGAGGGGCGGAACCGGAAGTACTCGCAGAAATTGCCCTTCTCGCGATCAGAGACAGATTCGGCCTGGGGCTCCCTGCACCGGTTGTGAGCGTATTCGTCGTAGAAGAGGCAGTTCACACAGCAGTGGAGGTCGCTGCCACAGTGGGGACACTGATCCTGCCTGGACACCTTTCCATCCAAGCTGATCTCCCTGTGACAGTGGAAGCAGAAGAACGGCATTTTTCTCTCCTGAATGTTTCTGTTGGCAACGCCTTTCTCGGTCCTTCCCCGGGTCCTGGAAGCCCCACCCCTGGTGGGAGGTCTATTACCTCCTGGCCTGCTACGAGTGGTGCATCCTTGAATGGATTTCCAGCTTCTCAAGGGAGAGCCTTATGACATCCCTGGCCAGTTCCTTTTTCTTCATATAGTCCTCGAAGAAGGCCCGCACTTCCTCTTCTCTCCCGATTCCACCCACCGGGACGATGGCCTCGATGACCCTCTCGTAGTGCATGGGATGAAACTGCTCGAGTCTTTCAAGATTGGAGACATACCAGTCCCACATGGAGTCGACTGCATAGGGGTTCAGGGCCATGGAAACAATGGGAATGAACCTGTTCCGGCTGGGTACACTCTCCAGGACGAATTCTCTTGCCTTCTCGATCAGCGGCGTCTCCCTGAAGCACCCTAGGGCGGCGAGCAGATTCATCCTTTCATGCTCACTCTCTGACACCAGGAACTTCCGGGTCAGCCAGTGGAAGGCCCGGTCATGGCCATTCAGAGCGCCCACCTGCATCACACTCTTCAGGATGTCGGGATGGACAGCCTCTCCCCTCATGAGAGACTCGAACTTGTCGCGGGCAAACCCTTCGACTTCGGTCGAACCGTAGATGGCACTATGCCAGATGATCCGGTCCCTCAGGACAGACATGGTGTGTTTTTCGCCCGGTCTCGGTTCAAAGCCTATCTCTGAGAGAGTCCTCTGGAACATGGACCTTGTCAGGGAGCGGATCTTCTCTTTCTCTGTCTCTTTTGCCACGAGAAAAGCCTGGAAGAGATTCCCGTCCATGCCGGCCAGGGGCAGAAAGGAATCCTCCTTCTCGTAATAGGAAAGGAAATTCAGGTAGTCGCCGATAGGGACGTCACCTCGCCGGACCAAGGCATAGAGGTCGTTCTGGAGGCCCCACCTGTCCTCTGGCAGGAGGTCTTTTGCCAAAACTCTCCTGCCCAGTTCACCCAGATCCTTTCTGTCTCTGTATCGGACCCGGTAGAATCCCATCTGCCTGTCATTTACCTTGTATGCCACAGGCTCCATGCCGATCTCCACGACTTGCTCTTTCCCCTCAAGAAGAGTGGACAATAATTCCGTTTTGCCATGTTCGTAGAAGAGCCGCACCGTGAGAGGGATCAACCACTCTTGCCGAGATTCGTGTGGCAGGTATGTAAACCTCGTTTGGCTGACAAAGAGTCTGCCTTCCCTTCTTTCGACCTCCACTATTGGGAATCCGGGCTGTTCGATCCAGCTCTTCGCTATGCGAATGATCGGCCTCTCCGAAACGGCCTCGAAAGCCTTCCATAGGTCGTGGCTGGCTGCACAGCCGTATTCGTGTTCTTTCAGGTAGCTTCTCAGCCCTTCCCTGAAGTTGGGCTTGCCCATATAACCTTCGAGCTGCCTCAGGATACTGCCTGCCTTGTTGTAGATGATTGGAGCCGTCGCTCCGGTGATGGCCGCTCGTTCCCCTTCGGGCAGTTCGATGGGGAAAGTCTCCCTGAGGGCGTCGCGTTCAAAGGCTTGCTGGGTTTGACCCTGCAGGAATTCGTTCCAGATATCCCATTCCGGGTAATAGTGGTCGACAATGCCGTAACCGAAATAGGTGGCAAAACTCTCATTGAGCCAGAGGTATTTCCAATCCGAAGGACTCACCAGATTCCCAAACCACTGGTGGGTGATCTCGTGGGCGACGACCTCGCATATCCTCTCCTCGCCGGCCCTGGAGGTGAGATTCGGGTAGCGGAGAAGAAGGTTCTCACGAAAAGTGATGGCCCCCCAATTCTCCATGGCCCCAAAGGCAAAATCCGGAACGGCGATGAGGTCGAGCTTGGGAAGGGGGTAGGGTATCCCGTAATAGTCCTCGCAGAACTCAAGGGATTTCCGGGCGAACTCCAAGCCGAACCCGGCGTATCGTGACATGCCGGGCACGGTGACCCCACGAACCCTCTGATCCTCAGGATTTGTGGCAAACTCGAACCTGCCGACACCGAAAAAGAGCAGGTAGGTGGACATCTTGGGGGTCTGCCCGAATCTCACGATCTTCTTCCCACCCTCCACGGGTGTCTCTTCGATGACCGGTCCGTTCGATATAGCCACAAGGTCTTCGGGAACTCTCATTTCCACGTCGAAGGTCGCCTTCTTGTGGGGGTGGTCAAAGCAGGGGATAGCCCTTCTTGCGTCACGCTCTTGAAATTGGGTTACTGCGATGTACTCTGTCCTGCCCTGAGTCGAATATCGACTCCGGTAGAAGCCTGTCATCCCAGCGTTGATCGACCCCTCGTACTCTATTCTCAATAGGATTCTACCGGTCTCCTTTTGGGGTAGTAAGACGAGTAGGACCTGCCGGCTCCTGTCCACATGGAAGGAACAATCGAGATATCCGTCTCCTCTCTGCATCTGGCAGCTCATAACGGTCAGGTCCAGGGCGTCCAGAGCCACTTGACTCACCGGCGAGGGGGGCTCAAAGGTGATCTCCACCGTCCCTGAGAAGATGAATCGTTCAAGGTCGGGTTCGAGGTTGATCTTGTAGTTTATTGGTTTCTCACTCTTCATCTCTCCTCTCCTGGGGTTGCCTGATCTCTTCTAAACATAATCGATAAGGAGAGAGAGATCCAGTTTTTCAGGAACAGAGTGAGGGGCATCACCCAGGGGACACCTCCCCTCCAAAGCTTTCTCCCGGGGTCGCGGCCAAAGATCATCCCCCTTTGCCGGCTCTAGGGTTTCAGGGGGCGATTCCGGCACGGTAGCTGGCTTGACAGGAAGCCGGGCGATGGGATAGTAGTGAATCATCCCGATAGAGAGGAGACGGGATAGAGTATCCCGGGTCTCCCCTCTTCCTGTAGGTTGGATCATGGCGACTCGTAAAGGAGGATCGATCCTCTGCCCCAACTGCGGCAGACTCATCGGCTCGGATGAGCTCCGTTGCCCCCACTGCGGTCTGAGCAGTCCTGGTTCATGGTGGAAAAACAACATCTGGACTCGTGGGTTCCGTAATGCCGATCAGGTTGTGAGGGCCATAATCTATACCAATGTGGCCATCTATGCGATTTCTGTTCTCCTCTACCCAAGGGCGTGGAGCCTCTCCTTCAATCCCTTCTCCTTCCTATCTCCCACCGGCCGGAGCCTCCTGCTTCTGGGTGCCACAGGGACCATACCCATCGACCGTCTGCACCGCTGGTGGACCCTCCTCTCTGCCAATTACATCCACGGGGGCCTTCTCCACATTCTTTTCAATATGTTCGCCTTGAGGCAGTTAGGCGGTCTTGTCGCTCAGGAATACGGGATCTACCGGATGGTTGTTATCTACACCCTGGGCGGCGTCATCGGTTTCCTGGTCTCTTATCTCGCAGGTGTGCGGCTGACCATCGGTGCCTCTGCAGCTGTGTGCAGCCTTATAGGAGCCGTCCTATACTACGGGAAGAGCCGGGGAGGGTCATACGGCCAGACGATTTTTCGACAGATCGGCGGTTGGGCCGTGGGGATCTTCCTTTTCGGCATACTGATGCCGGGGATCGACAACTGGGCCCATGGCGGGGGTATCCTTGCAGGCGTGTTTCTCGGCTTCTCGCTGGGGTATCACGAAAGGAGCCGGGAGAGTTTCTCTCACAAGATCCTTGCGGGTATCTGTATTGTCTTGACATTGGCGATTCTGGGGTGGGCGGTTCTATCGAGCATCTACTACCGAATCGCGGGATAGTCTCGAGCGGCCCAGAGGAATCTGCCGGGTGCATCCACGAGACGGAGCCTTGTTGTGCCGTCTGGTCGGGATTTCCCCTTTTTTCATTGTGGGTCTTGCTTCATCTCGCCGTTCCGTGATGGTTACCATGAGTAGGAAGGTCGTGTTGATTGCCAACCCTGTTGCGGGGAAGGGAAGGCCTGAGGAGTTGTTCCACCTCTTCGTACAGGCCATGGAAAGGCGGGGTTACAGAGTTGAAACCCATATCACCCGGACGGCAGGAGAGGCCACCCTTTGCGCCCGGACCGTCAAACCCGAGGTGGAGGCACTTGTCGTTGCCGGAGGCGATGGGACACTCAATGAGGTTCTTAACGGGCTGGTCGATCCCTCACGGATCCCCATAGCTCTCCTGCCCACGGGGACAGCCAATATCCTGGCCCACGAACTGGGGTTGCCCACCCGTGCGGAGGCCGTGGCCGAGACGGTCCAGGGGGGTCGCGTCCGCCGGCTCGACATGGGGCTTATAGGGGGACGCCGGTTTCTGGCGGTTGTTGGTGCGGGTTTTGATGCGATGGTGACGCAGGAGGTCCGCAGGACAAGGCAGAGGGGCCTGGGATACTCGGGATATGTCCTTCCTGTCTTGAGGAGCCTTGTCCGGTACCGCGTACCCGAGTTGAGGATTACGGTGGACGGAGCTGAACAATTCCAGGGAGCCTTCGCTGTGGTCAGTAATACCCGGAACTACGGTGGGATCTTCACGTTTGCGGATCAGGCCCGCTGTGATTCCGGCCATTTTGATGTCTGTGTCTTCCCAAAAGGGACCGTATTCGCACTTACGAGGTACTACTTCGCCGCACTCCGGGGTGGCGTATCGGGGATACCGGAAGTAAGATACGTTACGGGAAGGTCGGTGAGGATAGAGTCTGAAGAACCCGTGGCCGTCCAGGTGGATGGAGACCCCTTCGGTGCAACGCCGGTGGAGATAGACCTCGTACCTTCCACGGTTCCTATCATAGTCTCTCGTCCTGTATCTTAGGAGTTTGGAGAGGGGCTCAAAAACTCAGGATCTCCTTCCACTGGATAATTCTCCCTCCGGAGAGCGTCTCTCATCTCTTCCAGGGTGATCTTTTCATCATCGAAGGTCACGGTAGCCGTATGGTCCCTGTAATCTGTTTTCACGCCTGTGACGCCCCGACCAGACTTTTCAGGATAGAACCTACCCTGGCTGTCGTGGCGGGTCACACACACCCTGGAACCTTCAGTCTCACGATCCGTTCGGCTCCGAGTGCGCCCCTCTGAGAGGCGAGGAGAAGAAGAAGGTTTGCTGCCAGCAGCACCACCAGGGACCTCTTTGCACCCATGATCCGTTCCTTTCTCTCCTGACCAGCACTGGAGGATGGTGGTCTTATTCGACAGGGTTACAGAGACCATCTGAGAGTGTCATACAGCTCGGCTGGCCCTTGAGCTTCCTTATGGCCTTCTGCTCGATCTGCCGCACCCTCTCCCTCGATATGCCGAAGTGGTTTCCAATCTGTTCCAGCGTATAGGTTGAGCGCTCGCCTATGCCGAATCGAAACCGGAGAATCTTCTCCTCTCGGGAGGTGAGTGAAGAGAGAAGGTTTTGGGCTCTCATGGACTTGTCCATATCCTCTATGAGATCTTCATGGACCGTCAGATCCCCCTCGTTCCCGACGGTGTCTTCCAGCTTGCTGCCCTCGTCCCCCACTGGGGCGTCCAGCGAAAGGGGTTCCTGAATTACCTCCATGACCTTCTGGACTTCCCTGACCGGGATCATCAGCCTGGTGGCGATCTCATCGTATCGGGGTGTCCTGCCGAGTTCCTCGACCAACTGGTGGGAGGCTTTGAATATCTTTCTCCTTGTCTCCAGCAGGTGGTTCGGGATACGGACGGTCCTGCTCTTGTCGGCCAGAGCCCTGGTAACCGCCTGTCTGATCCACCAGGAAGCGTAGGTACTGAACTTGAATCCCCTGCGGTAGTCGTATTTTTCCACGGCCTTCATGAGGCCGAGATTTCCTTCCTGCAGGAGATCGAGGAGGGGGAGCCCCTTGTTCACATAGGCCTTGGCGATTTTGACGACGAGTCTCAGATTCGATTGAACCATCTCGGCCTTCGCCTCTTTCACTCTCCTCTCCGTGTCGTTCAAGTCTGCCAGTATCTCATCGAGTCTCTGTCGGTCGTCCGGGGAACGCCCCCCACCGTTTTCCAGTCTTTGCATAGCCCTGGTGACAATCTCTTGCTTTGTCTCGGCCTGAACCTGGGCACCGGCGGGATCTGCCCCCCCTTTGCCTCGCCGATCATCTCCGTCGAGGGCAGCAGAGCATTCCGCAAGGAGTTTCCGGATTCTCTCCCCTCCCTGCCTGATCTGCCTGGCCAGTTCGATCTCTTTCCCCTTTGTGAGCAGGCGAAACCTGTTCATCTCCCTGAAGTATATGCCCGCGATGCTCATATCCGGGTCGACGGATTCCTCTTGGTCGATTGGATCCGTCTCGCCCTCTGCCGGGCAGAGATCGTCGTCCGTATCTTCCCAGAAGGAAGTTGCCCGCTCAAGTGTCTCCCCTGTGGTGAAACTGAAAGCCATAACCATCACCTCCTGTAAGGGATCCCCTCTTCCAGGTGCTGCCGGGTTTGTTCCTAGGGGAACCCTCCAACTTCTGCATTTCTGAATCGAACAATCGGTTTTGCTTCAATTCATGCATAGACTAACCTTCCAGAACGATAAGAAAAATGGGGGAAACCCCGTATTCGCGTGCGGGGAACCGAGTATTTCCCGTGCAATGTCGGAGAAGTCCGCCGTATTCAACTTACCCCAAAGGGCATTTCCTTCTTCCAGGGAGTGGAGAAAGACTCTCACTCATCCGGGTCGGACGGCCGTCTTAAGGGCCGAAATCGGGGCCTCCCTTCAGCAGATGATCGATTCGATCAATCTCACCACCTCCTCCGAGGAGGTGCTCTTTGAAAGAAAGTGGTTGGCCCCGCATCCCCGGGCAGCCTGCCTGTATTCGGGCAGGTCGTGGCTTGTAAGGATGACAAGGATGATATGCGGGTAGTCGCTTTTGATCCTCCTGCAGAGTTCCAGGCCGCTCTGCCCCGGGAGTCTGATATCCATGAATATGAGGTCCGGGATGGCGGCATGTATCTCCTGGAATGCCTGCTTCCCATTCTCCGCCTCTCCGACTTCCATCAGGGGGAACCGGTTTGCCAGAAGATCCCTCAGCGACTGGCGAAATGGGGCACTGTCCTCGACGATCAGTATTCTGGTCATAATGACTTACCTGAGCTCCAAGAAGTGGCTGCGGAAAAGGTATCTCCGAATCCTCGCCTGAAATCCTTCCCATTCCAGCCCTAGCCTGCGGGTTACAGAGGCGGCCAACCAAGACTTCGCCATAAGGATTCGCCCTCGAGGGCTGTGGCTTCTGGCGTTAACTTTACGAATGATCACCTTTGTGATAAATAGGGTGTATCCTGTATTTGCTGCCTCTTGACACTGTAGTTTCCCTGATGCGGCGGTAAGTGGGGGCGGGGTGAAGGTGGTCTGGAGCGGGCCGGCGGGTCCGGTTCCTCACGGGCGGGGTCATTCTTATTGCGGAGTGGGCAGTGAGCGGGAAGCCGCGGATCCTCATTGCAGAGGACCATACGATACTCAGGGAAGGCCTACGGGCGATGCTCTCCTCCAACGCTGATTTCGACGTGGTGGGGGAGGCCGAGGACGGCCGGGAAGCCGTCCGGTTTGTTGAGAGTCTCGCGCCCGACCTCGTGCTCCTTGATCTCTCCCTGCCGAGGATGAGCGGGATAGACGCGATCAGAGAGATCAAGAAGCGGCATCCGGAGACTAAGGTCATCGCCTTGACGGTTCACAAGACCGAGGAATACGTCCTGGAAGCTTTGAGGGCAGGAGCGGACGGATACATCTTGAAGGATGCCACGTTGAATGAACTGCTGATGGGGATCAAGAGCGTCTTGAAGGGGAGGGCATATCTGAGCCCGGGTGTTTCAGACAAGGTGATAGAGGGGTATCTGGCCGGAAAGAAGACCGCCCGGATTGGAACTCCATGGGATACCCTGACTCGGAGGGAGAAAGAGATCCTGAAACTTATCGCCGAGGGTTACAGGAACAAGGAGATCGCGGGTTACCTCTATATCAGCGTCAAGACCGTGGAGAAACACCGGGCCAATCTCATGAAGAAGCTCAACCTCCACGGTATTTCCGAATTGACGGCCCTTGCCATAGAGAAGGGACTGGTCACGAAATAACAGCGGTTCGCCACGTTGCCCGGATCAGTGTACCCTTTGCCCTCGTGGACCGGACGGAAAACTTCCCACCTGATAGTTCGATTCGCTCCTTCATGCTGACGAGTCCCAACCCCTTGTTCGTTGTCTGCACGTCGAAGCCCCGGCCGTTATCCTGAACCACCAATTCCAGGGAGCCTCTTGTTTTTCTGAGAGAGAGGCGTACCGCATCGGCCCGGCTGTGTTTGGTTACGTTGTTCAGGGCCTCTTGGAGGACGCGGAAAATGACCGTCTTCACGATATCCGGCACCTGATCTTCCTGGACCGTGATGTCTTGCTCGATGCGGATTTCCGGGTAGGTCCTTTGGGACTCCCTGCAAAACCACCCAATGGTTGCAACGATGCCGAGATCATCAAGGATCGAAGGGCGCAGGTCCGACTGGATCCTTCGGACCTCCTCGATGGCGGCCTGTACCATTGAGATCAGAGAAGTCAAAGAATCGGTGAGATGCCCCGTTACTTCCTGGCTTGCCAGCTGCACGAGACTCTCCATTCGAAACTTCAGGGCTGCCAGTGTCTGCCCGATGCTGTCGTGAAGCTCCGCGGCGATCCTCTTTCTCTCTTTCTCCTGGGCCGAAAGAAGCTCTGAGGAGAGTCGCCTGAGCTGTCTCTCCGAATCCCTAAGCGCTCTTTCCGCCAGTTTGCGTTCCCTTATTTCTCCCTTTAACTGAGCCGTCCTCTGTTCTACCCGGTGTTCCAGTTCGTCGTTGGCGCTCTGGAGTATCTCCTCGCTCCGTTTGCGCTGGACAGCAAGAGCATAAAGGGCCGCCAGCCGTTCGATGACCGCCAGATCCCGCTCGGTGTAGTCACGGCCCGGATTGGCAAGAGCGATCTGTCCAACCAGCGTTCCATCCAGAAGGGCGGGGACCGATAGGAATCGATGGATAGGCACGTGGCCCACGGGAGTGCCCGAGGATCTGGGATCAGAGGATGGTTGGTTGGTAAGGAGTGATTTGCCGTGGTTGAGCACCCATCCCCAGAGGCCCTTGAACTCTTTGAATACCACGTCCTTGTCCGGGACCCGGCAGATCTCCCAGATGTCCCTCGTCAGTGTGGAACTCACGTTGTAGCCTGTCCGTGGGTCGATGAAGGAGACATATCCGAACTGGCTGCCGGTTATCCGCTTTGCGTGCTCCAATATGGCAAGAGATATCTCCTCTATCGGCTTGGGCAATATCAAGGCCTTTGATAGATCGGTCAGGGCTTCGTTGACCGAGGTCTCCCAGAGAAGCCTCTCCCATATCCCTTCGACCCCCCTGACCAATCGGTTGATGAGCTCTTCCTTCGGCCTGTTTCTCATTCTCTCTTACCCGTGAGATATGGAGGCCTTTCTCTTCCGGCCCTCAATCCCCGCACTGGAAGGGTACACAAGAATACGCCCAAACCACCGGCCAAGTCAATTCCGGGAAAGCCCGAGGTTTCCGCCCTTTGGATTCGATGCTTCCGGGCAGGGAAGCATACCCCTGCCTGCCGGCGGGGAACAGATGACGCCCGGCACTAGTCGATGGGTGGCACACCCCCTGCTCGGTGTCGCTCTCGGATGGGGATGCCGGAGTCGCGAAGCTCGAGTGGGAAGGCCTTGGAAGGCAGAGGAGAAAGGAGGAGAAGTTGTGCTATAATAATTAAAATTGGGGAGGTGTTAGAGGTGAAATATTCGGGATTCGTTTCTGTTTTTGCCGTCTCGGTCTTTTTGGGCCTTTCACTTTCCGCTCCCCCGGGACACACCGAAGTGTACAAGTGGGTGGACGGGAGCGGGACTGTCTGGTTTTCCGACGATCCAGCCAAGCTACCCAAGGAGTCTTACGGCCGGGCTGAAAAGCAAGATCTCTCTGAAAAGGCAGGGGAAGACACTGGCGCCAAGAGAGCGGGTGATTTTTCCACAGAGGAGGCCGTGACTTCTCCGCCGAGTGAGACCCCCCCGGTGGATGCTGCGGGGCGGGCCGAGGAGAAAAGAGCCCTCCTCGAGGATATTTCACGGCTCGAAAAGGAACTCTCCAGGGCCAGAATGGCACTGGGTCGGGTCTCCTTGACCAGCCGACGTGGATTCTGGTACATCATCGACGCCGGGGGAAACAAGGTAAGGGCCTCGTACAAAGATCCAGGGGCGCGCTGGAGTACCTCCACATGGCCGGGGGCCCCACCGGCTACCAGAACGAGGGAATCGGATGAGCGAAGGCGGATCCAGAGAGATATCTCGGAGATGGAGAAGAACCTGGGTCGGATGAGAGAGCGGCTGTCGGCCGTCTCTCGCGGGCTGTAGGTAGACCGAGGAGTCTTCCGGAGAGTTACGGGCCCGAGGCAGATCGGCTCCGGTCGGAGCAGAACCGAACCTGCGGAAGACGGAGTCTACCGTTCGAGTCGTCCGGTTCCTGAAACAAGGGGCTAAAGTTCTGCCCTAATTCTGCCGATAAGGAACGATGAAGAGGTGTCCCAGAAACTCGGCCTGAGAGGCTGTGAAAGGGGAGTTCGTGGGCAGGTGCCAGCAAACTTGCGGGCTTCCCGGGAGAGAGATGAACGGGGATGATTGAGATTCGGCCCGTAAATCCGAGATGGCGTTTCCTGGCGGAACGGATCGAATCGGAGATTGCCGGGGACTACAGGTCCAGACACGATCGGAACGGTGACGGCCTCGTGGAGAGATCGGAGTTCTCCGGTACGAGTGCGGTCTTCCAGAGGATCGATCAGAACGACAATGAGCGTCTTGAGTCTTCCGAACTGAAGCGTTACGTGGATCTTCTGAAACGCCGGTGGCCGATGAAAGATTCGGAAGCCTCCGGGGAGAAGGCTCAATCTGACAATGAGCTCTCCTTCTCGGCTTCATCCTATGCGAGGCTTACCGGGGCTGTGAGGGAGTTCTTTTCCGAGGAAGTGTGTAGTCTCGACAAAAACGGAGATGGTTTTGTCGGAACCGATGAGTTTGTCGGCACTACAGAACAATTCTCTGCCCTGGACCGGGATGAGAACAACCTGATCAGCTCCCGAGAGTGGGCCGAGGGCTTTGTGGAGACTCACAACCAGATTCAGATGGCTCTGAAGGCATACCGGTTTTCCCAGGGCATCTTCCAAAACACCGGTGGTATCGTTCAGATGACCGTCTAGCAAGTCCCCTTTTTTCCCTCGGGCCGGCATCCCGTCCTCTCATCCGACCGGTGAAGCAGTCTGATCACCGTTATTTCAGGAGTCGAGAGGAACCGTATCGGAGGACCCCATGTACCTGCCCCTCTGCTCACATACAGAAGAGAGCCTTCGGCCAGCCGGACGAGTCCGGCTGCGACCGGGAAGAAGAGCCGAGTTATGAGGACGAATGGGAAGATCTGTCCATTGTGGGTGTGTCCTGAGAGTTGCAGGTCAAAGAGACCCAATGCACCGGCGTCGACAACGGGTCTGTGTTTCAGAAGGATAGTGAATTTGTCCTCGGGCAGACTGGAAAGCAGTTCTCTCTCTGAAGAACCCCTGACAAAGCCGAAGTGTTCGCCTGTCGGATCGTCGAAACCGACGATGTTTACTCCATCCACCGTGACCGCCTCTCCCCTCAGCACGGTGAAGCCCGCCTTTTCCGTGAAATCGATTGCCCGATCAAGGCCGGCGTAAAACTCGTGATTGCCTGTGACCGCGAATTTTCCGTATCGCGGATGGATGGCTCCGAGGGGTTCTGCAAGACCCTCCAGGTCGTCAACCTGTCCATCCAAGAGGTCACCCGTGGACACAAGGATATCAGGTTCCGCCCTCTTCACTTGTTCGAGGATTCTCTCCAGCCTCGCTCTTTTTGCGAGGAGCCCCAGATGGATATCAGAGAGGGCGACGATGGTCATCCCCCCGCTCTCTCGCGGAATCTTGGGGCTCTGGATGGTCAGGGTTTCGTTCCTAATGTTGCGGGCCTCAAGACAGCCGTAAGAGGCGATGGCCAGGGTGACGAGCAGGGGAAGTGTAAAGGTCAATCGATGCGAATGGATGAAGGGCGAAAAATCCCTGTGGAGAAGAAGCCCCGTACCATGAAGGGTGAGACGAAAGAGGTCGACAAGAAGAGAGAACGAAAAGAACAGAAAGGCAAGGCCCATCCAGGTATACCCGATGTGCGAGATGGCCCGGGCCAGGAGGCTCAGCCCGCGGCTGGTGGATATCCTGACCAGAAGCGGTGCGGCCACCATTATGCCCATGAAAGCCGCCAGAATTAAAGAGAGGGCAGGTCCAAGGACCAAAGCGTCTGTCACTTTCACAAATACATACAGATGGAGGGAACCGTAGAGGAGGAAGAAGGCTATCAGGGGAAGAATCATTTCCGTCTCTCCCTTTTTGCACCAGGGCCCGGCTGCGAGGGCTAATCATATCAGAACCGAGTGGACTATTTCAACCATCCTGGTCGGTGGCTTCACGGAACGCGGTCCGCCCCGCCATGCGCAAATTGGCATCAAAAATGCAGGAAATCCCACCTGTCTATCGATAACAGATGAGTTCGGGGAAGACGCATGCTTGCTTTGAGGTTCCTCCAGTTTTCCGACCTTCATTTTGAGAGCAGGGATTACGAGCGCGAGTGGCAGTGCCCGGAAGAGAAAAGAAAGATCCTCGAAGACGAGATGAAGCAGGTGGTGGAGAAGATCGTAACCGTCGCCAGGGAGTATGAGGTCCGTGCGGTCCTTGTTGCCGGTGATCTCTTTGATGGGCGGACCGTGAGTCTCGAGGGTGTGCGTTTTCTCCAGGATTGCTTCCGGAGTGCCGGGGATATTCAGATCTTCATCGTGCCCGGAGACCAGGATTGTTTTGGTGTGAGCAGCCTCTATAATCCTGAGCTTCTCAAGGGAATCGGGATGAACCCCTGGCCCGAGAATGTCCATATCTTCAAAGAAGGGCCTTCCTCTTCGATCCTTCTTCCAGGAAGCGACGATATCGCCATAACAGGAATACCCCACATTGGGCGGGGGCTGAGAAGAGAAAGGCCTCTGGCGGTTCCCATACCAAAGGACGCCACGCGACTGAACGTGCTTCTTCTCCACGGAGCATTTGAAGAAAACGGGGGATCCAAAGCCGAGGCAACCCTCTGTTTCAACCGCGAGGAGGTCCACTCCCAGCATTTCGACTACATCGCCTTCGGGCACTTCCATCAAGGGGAGGAGATCAGAGACGAAGAAGGGAAAGTCCGAGCAGCCTCATCGGGTTGTCCATATGGTCTGAGGACCGAAGAGTTCGGGGAGAAGAGTGTTATTGTAAGCGAGATCGAAAGGGGAGGAATCCGGCCCGAGAACATAGAGAGAATCCGCGTGGCGCCTAGAACCGTGAGGGAAGTGAAGATCCATTGCAACGGTTTGAAACGGGCCGATTCGTTACGGCAGAGAATCGAAAAGGGACTCCACCGAGAGAAGATCGAGGCTACGGACCTGGTACATATTCGTATCGAGGGGCAGGGCAGCCACCAACTGGCATGGAGGGTGTATGAAGAATCCATAAGAGAGGGGTATTTCCTGGCCAGACTCGATACTTCCGGGCTGAGGCAAAAGTTCGATCTTCGGAGGTACACTCGGGGTGTCGATACCGAACTCACCACAGAGGGGCTCTTTGTCCGAAAGATGAAAGAGCTTCTCGACAGTACCGAAAATCTGCAACAACTGAGAGCCGTCGAGAAGGCCCTTGAGTGGGGATTGGAAGCACTAGCCGGCAAAACGATCGAGTTCAACCATGAGAATCAAGAGATTTGAGACCAATGGATTTGGGTGTTTGAGGGGCTGTTATGAGTTCCGGTCCTCGCCTTCTACGCTCATAATCGAAAAGAACGAGAAGGGGAAATCCACATTCGTTGCCGGAATCCTCGCAGCCCTGTATGGATTGGATGAGAACGGGTCGTTGGAGCTCGGAGAGATAGAGCGGTTCAGGCCCATGAGATGGGAAGGCTTCGATGTGGCCCTCTCCATCCAGATCGGGGAGAGGGAGTATCGAATTGTGCGGGATTTCAATACAGGCTCTGTTGCGGTCTGGGACGAGAAGGCCGGCCGCGAAATCACTTCGGAATTCACGGAGCAGGACGGCGAGATAACGGTTGGAGAGAGGCTCCTCGATCTTTCCAGAGAGGGTTTTCTCAAGACCGCCGTGATTCGCCAAAACGAAATCCAGAGGCTCAACGACCCGTCCCAGATAGCGGAGAAGATCGAGGCCATGATCGACACCCTTTCGGGAGACGCGACCGCCCGCCAGGCAATCGGCCTTCTCGCTCAAGCCCGTGACCGATACCGCAAGAACAGGTCTCTTGAGGGGGAAATCGATAGTCTTCGCGAGAACCTGAATAGTTACCGAAACGAGCTGGAAGCCCTGGAAAAGGAGCGGGAGATGATTGACGAGAAGGTCTCCCGTCTTGTCGAGCTCGGCGGTCGGAGGGATGAGCTTAAAGGTCTGCTTGAAAGAAAGCGGTATGCATCTCTGGCATCACAGAAGGATGTACTCGAGGGGAGGATATCCCGTTCTAGAGAAAACAGAAAGCGCCTCCGAGAGCTGGAGGCAGAAATGGAGTCGCTGGAGGATACGGCTTCCTTCCCCAGGGACGGCAAAGAACGCCTCACCCGGGCCGTAGCAGAACTCGGTGGTATCAGGGAACAAATCAGGGAGTTGAAAGCAGAACTGAGAGAGGCGAAAAAGCGGGTCAAGAGGGCAGACAGACGGGCAGCCCAAGAGTTCAGGGGATTCGATTCCCTTGCAGAGGAGGAGATTTCCGAGATTCCCCTTATCATGAGAGGTCTTCAGAGGGACCTTTCGGCAGTCGCGGAAATGCGGAACCAGTACCACAAAGAGAAAACCAAGATCATCCAGGAAGGCTACCCCCTGAAGGAATACTCGAATCTGAAGAAACTCCTCGGGGGAATCACCGCGGAAGAGAGATCCCGGGTTGCGCGATACCGAAAGGAGTTGGCCACAACGAAGAACGAAATCATCTCCCTCAAACGGGATATCCGGACCGAGGAGGGGAAAACGGAGAGCCTCGAGAAGGAATTGGCAAGGACAAAAGGGTCGAGAAAACGGGCTCTTCTGTTTGGAGCTTTTCTCGTGTTGCTCGGTGGTGCCGCCTGGGGTCTGGATAGGGGCCTACACCTCTGGATCTTTACATTGTTGCCCTTAAAGGCGGGACTGGTCCAGGCAGTATGCGGGGGTCTCGGCTTCTTTGCGATCCTGTGGGGGTTGATGAGAGGTGGGAGGGGCCTGAAGGAGACGAGCGAGGCCTGGTCCCAAAGCCTGAAGAGCCTCGAGGGCCTGCTTGCAAAGAAGGAAGAGATGGAGAAGAAGTTCGAAGGCGAAATAGCCAGGATGGAGGAACTGGCCCATCGCTGTGGACTTCGCTCTCCTGATGAATTGTTCGAGAAGTTGAGAGAGCTCGACCGTCTCGAGGAAAGGACGGTGGATCTCCGAGCGCTGTTGGCCCGTTTGAAGGAGACAAAGTCTCGCATAGTGACAACCCGTTCGAGATTGTCGGATTCCATGAAGAAGGTGGGACTGGAACCCGGAAAGACTTCCTGGGCGGAAACGGTCCGTTTCTACCGGAAGGCCGGGGCCTTCCCGCGGGTCAGATCTGAAAGAGACGGAGCCAGACAGAGGCTCGCGCAACTGGAGAGCTCTTTCCGGCAAGCTGAGACCGAGAGAAGGCAGACAGAAGAGGAAATAGGCCGTATCCTGGGTCAGGCGGGGATTACCTGGGATGGAGATAGTGAAAGAGCGATCAGAGAGTTCGAGGAGAAACTGCGGCGGTTCCATCGATTCGTAGAACTCAGAGATGAGCTGATTCCAAAGGCCCGGCTTGACCAGATTCCAGCAGAGACCTTTGAGAGTATCTCTTCCACCCTGGACAAGGTCGGGGCTTCCATGATGGAGATAGAAAAGAGGTATCCTGAAGTGAAGAGCAGGGCATCCCTACCCCCGGAAGCCCAAGGTGCAGGCTCAGAAGGCGAAACAGAGGCTGAAATCGAAAGAATCTCTGAAGAGCGTCGTCTTCTCAGCAGTGAGATCGTCAATTTCCTGGTGCGGTACAGGGAGGAAGTAGCCAGGTTGCAAAGGGAGATTGATGACTGCCGGAATGAACTCGAGAAGGCAGAATTTTTCGACAGAGCCGCAAAACTCGCTATCCAGTATCTGGAAAACGTGCAACGGGAACTCCATCACCGGTGTGCAGAGTTTCTGAATCAAAAGGCGAACGCCGTGGTCTCTCATATCATGCCGGCGTGCGACTCCATTCAGGTCAACCCGGACCTCTCCTTTTCGATCAACCACAGGGGGCTTCGAACCACGCTCGACCAGGCCCACGTGGACGGATTGCTCAGCGTGGGTGCAAGAGATCAGATCTATCTGGCCCTCCGGCTTACCATCGGGCAGTATCTTTCAGCCTCGGGTATTCATCTCCCATTCATACTCGACGATGCCTTGATCACGAGTGATGACGAGAGGTTTGCCCAGACCATGAACTTCATCATCAAGGATTTGACCGGAGACCACCAGATAATCCTCCTCACCTGTCACGAAAAACGCCATCAATGGTGGCTCAATCAGGTACCCCGGGAGTACAGGGGCCGGGTAGAGGTCTCAAGGCTCCAGGATCGGGCCTCTGCCTAGCAGAAGGGGGACGTCTCGGCTCACCGTGCCGCCGCTGGTCCCTCTTGAACGTTCTGCTTCCACCGTAACAGAGGTGGGTGGCCGAAGGCCATCCCCTTTCACTGCTGTTCCATTCCCTTGAATCGTTTTGTCATCCTCTTGACCACATCGATGGAGAAGTGGCCCTTTCTGACTACCTCCACGTCACTTAAGAAGAGGATTCCCGCATAGTTGGGCAGAATTTCGGAAACCCTCTCCACGATCTCCATGATCACGCGCTCGGGGGCGATCACAAAAATTCCGGTATTCTTGTGGGGGTGAGCGAAACCGATGTCCGCCCTGGATTCCCTCATCCCCTCTCCATCCACCTCGGAGTAAAGGGTGTAGCCTGTCGCCCCTGATTTCTTGATAATATCGATGAACTCGTCCCGTTCCGCCGTCTCGATGATGATATCGAGACGCTTCATCTTTGCCAGCTGCATGGAGGCCTCCTTCTACGCCGCTCTTTCCGTTGCAGTCTCTCTTCTGTTTTGGTACCAGAGAATCACCGTGATGTCAAACCGCCTGGGGGCCGGAGCTGCCTACAGACCCTGGAGGATCGGCCGGAGCACTGAGAATGGGGGACCGGGGGGCTCTTCCGGCCGGCCCCACGCCCTTGACAGCTTGCTTCGGGCTCTGCTAGGCTTGATAAGGAAAACGGGTCTTTGAGGAGAAGAATCGTCCATGGTGAGACCACCTGTTATGATGGCCTGCCAAGTACTTCAGGACATGATCCGGAACGAGATACCCGGGGATATACCTTTCCACGTGACCTTCTTCGAGTACGGACTCCACAGAAATCCCCGCGTGATGAAGCGGGTGCTCCAGAATGCTCTGGACGAGATCGAGGAACCGAGGACCGTGGTTCTGGGCTACGGCTTGTGCGGGAACGGCCTTGACGGACTCCGCGCAGGACCCCATACGCTCTTGATACCGAGGACGGATGACTGTATAGCCATTTTGCTGGGTTCCTATGAGGCTTATCAGAGGGAGTTTTGGTCGACGCCCGGAACGTACTATCTGAGCAAGGGGTGGCTTGAATGCGGGAGCCATCCTCTTAAGGAATACGAAGAAGTCGGGGCGAAATACGGCAAAGATGAGGCTGAATGGATCCTGGACATGCAGTATAAGAAGTACGAACGACTCTGCCTTGTAGCCCATAGCAGGGCCGATCTGGAGAAATATCGCCCCCAGGCTCAGGAGGTCGCCCGGTTCTGCGAGCGGTGGAATTACAGGTACGAAGAGATCTTGGGCTCTTCCGCCTACGTCAGACGGCTCCTGGAGGTTGCAGTCGATCTTTCGAAGGCTGACAGCGACTTCGTCCTGGTCCGGCCTGGCGGTGTGGTGACCCAGAGTCTCTTCATACGCTGAAGCCACGGCGGTATCGGCGAGTCGGGAGACCTTGGTGCGGCCAGCCAACTACCGAGTAATTTCAGGCTTGGTAAAATAGGCGATCTGAGAGAGGATGATATTGATCACGATGCGCCTGTCGTAGGCGTTCAGCCTGGACAGATACCCGCCCCCTTGAGCCGACTCCCTTTCCAGAAATGAGAAGGCGCGGCGATAGCTGTCGTAGCCGTCGATGCGGATCATGCGGCGGGGAGCATCTCTCGCCTGGAAAGAGCTTTTCCACTCGCCTCTTATGTTTTGGGGTAGGTCATCGAGGGATACGATGGTCCTTTTGGCAGGATCGAGATCGGCTTCCTGAATGGCAAAATTGGCCAGCCTGTAAGGCCGGTTGTTCTTGCAGAGGATGTCCTTGACCGTGATGAATCGGAGGTACGGTCTTTCGCCGCGGTAGTAGATCGTCTCCCCAAGGTCGTAGAACCTGTTCTTTTCCTTCAAGGTCAAGGCGAACTCGAGTCCCAGGCCAGTCCCGAATATCTTGACACCCAGGTCGATATCGGCCTCTGCGCCGACCCTGCATCGCAATGTTTCGAGGTCTGTGAGAAATGAGGTGATCACCGCGACGTCCATGCCGACTATTTCTCGGATCCTTTCGGCGATTCTCGACAGATAACCCTCGTCCTGAACCGTGTCGCCCCCGGAGACCCGGGGGTGTTCCGATGGCAGGGCTTCGGGGGAAAGAATCAGCACCTCACCGTCGGCCACCCATCTCTTTCTCAGCCTTCCCCTGTCCGGTGGGCGTTTGGTGGTTGCTGTCCACTGCAACTCGACATCGTAGAACTCGGGATCACGGTCGTCGACGACGGTAAGATAGACCCCGTCAGAACGGGAAAACTCCGACAGCGTCCGGGCCTGATACTTGGTAGAAGCCTGGGTGCGAATAGGAATGCGCCGATTTCCCACAGGGATGAGAACCTCCTTTTCGCCAAGATCGACCTTGAGGTCGTTCCTGAGGAGTCCTGCCAGGCCCATGTCTGTCCGTACGAAAAGATACTGCTCGTACCCATCGAGGGCGTAGTTGAACAGCTCCCTCATCTCCGTATTCGGATCGAAATACACGACCGTTCCGATGGGAAGGTAGCCAACCAGATCGTGAACGAGTCTCCCGTTTTTCCAGACTCGGGGCTTCTCGCTCAGCAAAAAGGCACCCTCCCTGACAAAAGCGGCGCCTGCCTCGAGAGCCCGGACATGGACAGGAACAAACCAAACCACCACGGCTAGAGCGAACAAGAGGCCCTTGATTCGTCCATGGCTGCGCAGGCCCATCGATTCCACCTCCACTATCCGATTCAGACAACCCAACTAACGTTGAATGGAGTATAATCAAAACTGCGGGAAAAGGAAACGGCCGCTCAGAGGGAAGGATGTTCCCTGTCCGGGGTCCCTTTTGTCAGGCTGTTGCCGTAAATCCCTTTCATGGCCGGATGGGCCTCTCCACTGCCGGGCATGAAAGGCAAAGCAGCCGCCCCGGCGCAGCGGCCGAGGAGGATGAAATGCACAGACGCGGCTTCACCCACAGGAGAAGGCCTGCCAGAGGAGCAAGACCTCTCAGAAAGAAGAGTCTCGAAGAGAAACTCAGAAGGCTTGATTCGACTCAAGACGACTACCGCCGCCAGTCTCTGGCCATTCACGGATCGATTTGCGCAAGGTGCGGCATGGAATTCAACTCCTCGAACCTCCACCTCCTGACGGTCCATCATAAGGATGGAAACCCCCACAACAATCCGAAGGACGGGAGCAACTGGGAGAATCTCTGTATTTACTGCCACGATGATCTCCACAGCAGAGGGGTCCTTGCCGACTATCTGACGGGGGACGAGAAATAGGAGCTCATCCTACCGGGGGCTTGTACCGGATTCTGCTCCGGTTTAGAGTCTCCTCCTCGGTTCAGCCCCTGAGGACGCCGGTGATTTCCTCTACAAGAGGCTTCGAACCGACATAGAGGGCTGTTCTCTGATGACACTTTTCCGGTTGGATGAGGAGAAGGGGGGTTCCGGTTTCATCCACAGCATCTCCACCCGCCTCGTGGCACATGAAAGCCACCACGGCTGCCTCATACATAAGGCGGAGTTTTCCATGAGGCCGGTTTTTTTCTGGATTCGGATGATTGACGATGGCAGGATACATGAACATGCCGCCGTTGGAGAGAATCCTGTGAAAATCCCCTGCCAGGGCCCCGAGATATCGAAACGCGTATTTTCTCTCATTCTCCGCAATCCACTGCTGAACCCCTCTGGCAAAGGTGTAACGGTTTGCCTCGTTGAAGGAAAGCTCCCAGGTCTTGGTATCCTGGGGAAGCTTTACCTGTACCGGTCTCACAAAATTCATGGTTTCATCGATATGGAATCGCCAGGTTCCTGATTGATGAAGTGCGAGGGTGAAGGTGCCGGTTGGGATCACGAACATGCCGGCAGCAATGTAGTCTTTTCCTGCACGGAGGTGACCGTCCTCAGGCCCTTCGAGATTTCGCTTGGCGATACCGAAGAGAAAACCGACCGGAAGCCCGTGGGAGACATTCGAAGAACCGTCGAGGGGGTCGAAGTAGACAAAATACCTGCCCCCTTCCACATTCAGGGGGATTATTCCTTCTGACTCCTCGCTGATGGCATGGATCACTCGTCCGGAGCTTTTCAGATAGTGGATGGTGATCTCATGGGCGATTTGGTCCATGCGCATCACTTCTTCACCCTGGACGTTCACGCGGCCCGCAAGCCCGAGATTCCCCTTCAGAGCCCCGGTCAGGTAGTAGTGCTGGATATGCTTGGCCGCACTGATCAGGGCTTCCATGAGGATCAAAAAATGATATGTACGCCTGTGCTTCTCCTGATGGTGAAGGATAAAGTTCATGAAAGTCTGTTCGAGACGCATGCTCCTCCTCCCGGCAGTACTCGGATCACCCAGACAGGGGGGTGAGGGGCTTCTCTCCCTTGGCCCGGGCCCGCCCCACCGAGTAAATATAGGGCAACACTCCGGCAAATACAACCCTGAAGTCTCCTTGATCTGCGATCGAGTGTTCTCAAAAGCCGTTGACGTTACGAGGTCTTTTTCTTCTTCTCCTTCAGCGATGAACGCGTTCTCCGGTCATGGGCAATTTGGAGGCGCACGGTCTACCCGGTTTCGGGTGAATTTTCTCGGGCCCTGGCGCTTGACAGGAGAGAAGTATCTGGCATAGATGTTCTGTGGGACGCGGCGTTTCCTAGGCGAAGCGAGTCCCCAGTGTGGACAGGTCGAGGCCCGGATACCGTGGCACAGACATTTCGTAAGGATCTACAGTTCTACAAGTTTTGCCTCTATGGGTTCCTCAAGAACTTGAGATTCTTCGAACCCTTCTTGATCCTCTTTTTTGCCGAGAAAGGGATCTCCTATCTTCAAATAGGCACGCTTTACGCCATACGGGAGGTGCTGAAGAATCTTCTCGAAATACCCACAGGAGTCGTTGCCGATGCGCTAGGCAGAAGAAGGACGATGATATATTCATTTGTTTCCTATATAGCATCCTTCGTCATTTTCTTTTTCTCCTCACAGTACGGGCTCTTTGTGATTGCCATGGTTTTTTTCTCCTTTGGCGAGGCATTCAGGACTGGCACACACAAGGCGATGATCTTTGAATACTTGGCTATCAAAGGATGGAAAGATCAAAAGGTGTACTATTATGGAAACACGCGGGCATGGTCTCAGATAGGATCGGCATTGTCGTCCCTAATTGCTGCTAGTATTGTTTTCCTAAGCGACAGCTACAAATCGGTGTTTCTATATGCAACGATACCTTATGTAATGGATCTGTTGCTCATGATTAGTTACCCGAAAGAACTGGATGGCGATATCCGGAATATAGAGGGAGATAAGATAAAACGGAATTTCGTGAAAGTTACGAGAGAATTCATCCATTCATTCAAAGATATTGAAATACTGAGAGCCGTTGCAAACATATCGGTCTATAGCGGTTTCTACAAGGCTATCAAGGATTACATCCAACCGGTTCTAAAGACATTCGCACTGGCCTTGCCTATCTTACTCTCTCTCGAGGGCAAGCAGAGAACTTCTATCGTCATAGGCGCCGTCTACTTTGTCATATACATACTCACCTCCTTTGCTTCGAGAATCTCAGGGAAAACCGCTGAGAGGTTCAAGAGCCTTCGTACTCCTCTGAATATTACGATGATTGCGGGATTTTCCATGGGCATCTTAAGCGGGATTTTCTACAATACCGGGTTGCTTGCAGTGTCGATTGCACTCTATGTGGGAATATACCTAATAGAGAATCTAAGGAAGCCGATGGGGATATCCTATATCACAGACATGATGCACCGCGACATACTGGCTACGGCCCTCTCAGCACAATCCCAGGCATCCTCGCTTGTTGCCGCAGTGGTGGCGCTCTTGATAGGTTTTCTTGCCGACCTGTACGGTATCGGATGGAGCCTCGCCGTGGTGTCCATCCTACTGATCTCGGCCAGCCCCTTTTGCATGGCCTGGGAGAGGCAGAGAAGGTGACCGCCATGATGCCGGAAGCTGCCGGGTAGGGGTATTGGCGGCTTGTTCCTTTTTTTGTGACACATCGAGTGTGGCTCTTCCATGTCCGGTTCTTCGAGGGACTCAGGGTTACCCCGGAGGTTACCAGCCTCTTGGCGAGGGGAGAGTGCGGCCTTAAAGGGCTTCGGTTTCCCTGCCGATAGAGCAAGGGAGAGCGGAACAATCCGGTGGACTGCCATGGAACCGTATGAAATCATCCACGCCATCGCCGAAATGACGGAAAATCTGCAGCCCATTCCCCAGGTGGCGGCAAGAGTGATGGAGATGATGGGGGACGCCGATACGAGTTGCAAAGAACTCTCGAGTGTCATTTCAAAGGATCCCGGGTTGACTTCAAGGATACTGAGCCTCTCCAATGCGCCTTACTACAGGCGGATGGAGTCCATAACGTCCCTCAACATGGCTGTCATGATACTGGGCTTCGGCACCATCCAGAGCCTCGTACTGACCATCGCGGTGGGTCTGATCTTTGGCCGCACCACGGCCCGGGGGAGCCTTGCCCAAATCTGGGAACACTCCGTGGCTGCGGCTCTCGTTTCGGAACTCCTGGCCAAAAGGCTCGGCCTTCGTGAGCAGGAGACTTACTATATTGCCGGGTTGCTCCATGACGTTGGCAAATTCGTCTTCTGCCAGAGGTTCCCGGAGAAATTCAGGGAAGGGTTGAAGATGGCCCGGACAGAAGGTATTCCCTTTTTCGAATCGGAAAGAATTCAGTTCGGTTTCGACCATGCGCAGCTCGGACAGGCGGTCTTGCGAAAGTGGCATCTGCCCGAGATCTACCATGCCCCTGTGGCCCACCACCACAGGACGGATAGCCTGCGGAGAGGCGAAACACCCACTCTCGTCGTCCACGTGGCTGACAACATGGCCCACGAGATTCTGCAGAGCGAGGGGGACGGGGAATGGAAGCCCGAGGCGGTGGCCCTGGAAAGGCTCGGAGTCGGAGAGGCAGATATTCACGAAATGGCCAGCAAAGACAAGGGGATGATTCTCGAGAATCTCGAACTGATAGTCAAATCTTGAAACTGAAGAGGATTTACATGAGGTCTCAGAAGGCATTGAAGCTTGTAGAGGAAGAAGAGAATCTTCCGGTTCTTCCTCAGCTTTTCTACAGGATCGTCGAGGCGGCATCTAACCCCGAGACACCGGTTTCGAAGCTCTCCAGCCTCATCCTGGAGGATCAGGTCCTCACGGGAAGAGTTCTGAGAATGGCCAATTCGGCCTATTATTCGATGCCCCAAAAGATCTCCACTGTGACCAGAGCCGTCATGGTCCTGGGGTTCATCACCCTGAAGAACTTCATAACCGCTGCAACCGTTGTCGACACCCTCTACAAGGGGGGTTTCAAAGGTGGGCTGTATGAGACCTTTTGGATCCACGCCCTGACCTGCAGCCTCCTGGCCAGCCTGCTGGCGGAAAAGCTGAAGGTTGATCAAAGGGAAGTAGCTATGGTGGCGGGCCTCGTACATGATTGCGGCAAGCTCTTCCTCGACTATCATTTTCCAGAGACATATAGAAAGGTGGCCGAGGAGACCCTGAAGGGCAGGGATTTTCTGGCGGCTGAGAGGAAATTCTTCGGTGTCACCCATGTGGACGTGGGAGAGAAAATCGCCCGGAAATGGGGCCTGCCGGCAGCCCTTATCGAGGCCATCCGGGACCATCACCGTTTTTCAGGTGCATCGAAGGACCTGGCCCTTTCGGACGTCGTCTACATGGCTGATCTTCTCTCTCCCTATGCCATCCCGGAGAGTTGGGCGGACCGGATCGGAGGGATATATCCCAAAGAGAGCCCGGACGAATGCTGCCGCGGGATATGGGTGGGGTTGGGTCTCACGGAGGAGACGATTCAAAGACTCATCGAATCGGCGAAGCAGAACGTCCAGCGCGTGGCCGAAGACCTCAATCTCACGTTTCTCAGTCCATCCGCCCAAGACCTGGAAGAGCCCTCTCCTGAGATATTCCGGCTCCAGAGGGAGATGGAGAGGAAGGAGCGGCAGCTGGCAATGGTCAATGAGATCAGCGGATTCATCCTGGAGAATCCACGGCCGGAAGAACTCATTCAGATCGTGCTTGAGGCCGTCCACAGGGGAATAGGTTTCAATCGGACCCTCTTGTTTCTCCTCGACGGAGCGGGCAAGACCGTGGCGGGAAAGTTCGGCTTGGGCCATGACGTCCCTCCTTTTCTGAAGAGTATTTCGGTCCCCATAGACTCGGATGGGTTGATGGGCAGAGCCATTCGAGAGAAAAGGGCTTTCAATGTCGTAGACTCTAATTCCCGTTCCTGCAGTGACCTTCCGCGGTTGGAGGTTCCTGTTCTTGCGGAGATAAAGACCTTCGCCCTAGTCCCGTTTATCGCGGGAAGGGAGGTCATCGGCCTTGTCATGGTGGACAATTCGGTCACCCGCGAACCCATCAGAGATCAAGAGGTGGAACTCATAAGAACCTTTCTCACTCTTGCAGGAGTCTACCTGGAGAGTTACAGCAAGAGGCCGGATTGACGGAACAGGCGTCTGGGAGAGGTCTCTTGGAGACCATGTGTTCTTGCTGAGAAAGACCCAAAGAGAAGCCGACCTTGACAACCATACTCATCATCATTGGATTTCTTCTTGTCCTGGCCGCTCTGGCCGGCTGTTTCCTGCCCGCCATCCCGGGGCCTCCACTGGGTTTCCTGGCTCTGATCGTTCTTTCCTTTGCAAAGGACGGGGAAGCCTTTAGCACGACTTTCTTGATTGTCATGGCATGTCTCACCGCACTGGTGACTGGCCTTGACTATGTGCTCCCTGCAATCGGGGCAAAGAAATACGGGGCTTCGACATCGGGTGTGTGGGTTTCCATTGCCGGGATGGTAATCGGCTTTTTTCTGTTGCCGCCATGGGGAATGCTTGCTGGTGCCTTCCTGGGCGCACTGATTGGAGAACTCATAACCGGTAAGGGAGGAAAACAGATGTTCCGAGCCGGTTGGGGTGTTCTAGTCGGAAACCTCCTGGGAATCGGACTCAAACTTGCCCTATCCGGGGTAATGTTCTTCTTCTATGTCAAGGAGATGTTTTGATGCTGCTGCCGGGAGGAACTTGCCCGGGCGCTTCTTGGAAGTCAGGAAAGTCGATTTCATTCGCTTGTGGAGCCTCCCGAGTTTTCGGCCGAGGATTCTTGCAAGTATCTGACTTCACGATTTTTTGCTGTTTTGGCAGTAGAACGCCCTTGTCCCCTCGCTCCTGAGCTCACGGGGTGACCCTATCAAGGTTCGCAGGTGGACAGTTCCTGCCCCTTCCCCACGAACACGAATCACGACCCACGAACACGACCCACGAACACGAATCACGAACACGAACCACGAACACGAACCACGAACACGAACCACGAACACGAACCACGAACACGAACCACGAACACGACCTTTCCCCTCCCCGCTCACCCTTGATGGGTACCCCACCGCTTCCGCAATGTCGCCCGGAGGCAAGGGTGTCTTCCAAAAGTCAGGAAAGTCGATTTCATTCGCTTTCTTGACAACCAGGGTGTTTCCTGCTAATAGACGGGTTCATGGAAGAACTTATGACGACCAAGGAGCTTGCCGGTTTGCTCCGCCTCAACGAAAAAAAAGTCTACCAACTCGTACGGGAGGGAGGCCTTCCCCATGTAAGGATAGCAGGAAAATGGCTCTTCCCGAAAAAACATATCTTCCGTTGGATCGACGAGAACGTTCGACGGCAAGAGGACATCCTGATTGCTGGGAGTGACGATGTCCTCCTCGGGAGGGTGTTGGCCTCCTATTCGGGAGAAAGGTTTCCCACGTCCCTGGTGTTCTATTCCCCTGTGGGGAGCCTCAGGGGTATCGAATGTCTCCGCCGGTACAAGGCACAGGCCTGCTGTGTCCACCTGTTCGATGAAGAGACCGGACAGTACAATATTCCCTTTCTGGAAAGGCTCCTTCCCTCTGTCGGCTATGTAGTCGTCAATCTCTGGTATAGGAGCCAAGGCCTTATCGTGAGAAAGGGGAACCCCCTCGGGCTCAGGGGCCTTGAGGATGTCGTCAAGAAGAAGGCGAGATTCGTAAACCGGAACAGGGGATCTGGTACAAGATTCCTCCTTGAATACCTCTTGAAGCTCAGGGGGTTGCAGAAGAGTGATCTGGCAGGCTTTGAGGACGAGACCGACAGCCACCTTGAGGTTGCCTTCCGGGTTTTTTTCGGCGAGGCCGATGTCGGACTCGGCATCGAGTATGTCACCCATCTCGTCCCTCTGGATTTCATCCCCCTTCAGGAGGAACGGTTCGATCTTGTCGTTGCGAGCGAACTCTGGCCGACAAAGGCCTTGAAAGGGTTCATGGAATACATAAACCCTGCCGGAATTCGGAACCTGTCCCGGTCTCTGCCCGGATATCGATTGGATGACACAGGGAAGGTTCTCCTGAAAACCCGCTGAGAGAGCCGGGGTTGAAGGCTCGCCGGAGAACCCTTTGCCTCTCATCTCTTCAAGGGCCCTGCAGAGGCACTCCCCGCCAGCCCCGATCGGTCGAGACCTCTAAGGCACGGCCAGGGGGATGAAAAGAGATTGGCCGAATATGTCTTTCCCAAAGTTCCTGATTATCTCCTGCCCCTCCGCAGAGGTCACCCATCCTATGTAGGCCATGGCCAAGACATAGTTGACTGCGGGGTATCTTGCAGGATTGACGGCTATGATTCCATATGGATTGAAAAGCAGCCGGTCTCCCTGGGCCAGGATGACGAGGTCGATCTTCCCCCTGTAGGCGAGATATGTGCCGCGATCGGAAAGGGTATAGGCCCTCTTCTCCTGAGCGATCTGGAGGACCGCGCCCATGCCCTGGCCGGACTCTATGTACCATCGGCCTCTTGGAGCGAGACGGGCTTTTTTCCAGAGAGCCTTCTCCCTTTTATGCGTTCCTGAATCGTCACCTCGTGAGACGAAGGAGGCCTTGGCAGAGGCGATTCTTTTGAGCGCTTCCACGGCGTCTTTGAGACCGGCTATTCCCGCAGGATCCTTTTGGGGGCCGACGATGACAAAGTCATTATACATGACGTCCCGCCGGTTCACACCGTAACCGTCTCTGACAAACTTCTCTTCAGCCGGGCGGGAGTGGACAAAGACCAGATCACAGTCGCCCCTTTCGGCTGTTTTGAGGGCTTTTCCGGTCCCCTGGGCAATAACGTCGACGGCGGCGTGAAATCTATTCTCAAAGGGAGGGTTCAGCGCACCGAAGAGCCCGGTGTTATCGGTACTTGTGGTGCTGGCGACTCGCAGCCTCTCGCTTTGGGGATGTCCCGAGACCGGGATCCAAAAACAGAACATAACAGAGAAAAGAACAACCGCCTTCTTCATGTGACGTCTCCTTTCCTGGGCTTGTGTCGATCTGCATGGCGTGAGGTGGGCGCGGGCGGTTCCCCAGCCGTTTGCAGACGTTGACTTCGGGGACCAAGGTGGATATAGTTAGCATAATTGGAAATCTCTGTCAATAACGGTAAGTAATTATCCTTTTTCACGCTTTTGAAGGCCTTTCTGGGATAATTTTGGTCTCGGAACCGAGCCCTGCGGGGGGGGTTGTGGGCTTTCTGTTGAGTGCTGTCGTGAGATCCTTTGATCTGATTCTCTCTCTCGACGGCGAGATCTATGGAATCGTCCTGCGATCTCTGCGTTTCTCCCTGAGTGCCACAGCTCTCGCCGTGCTCCTGGGGGTTCCGGTTGGATTCCTCATCGGGTCGAGACGATTCAGAGGGAGATCTGCGGTCATCACCCTGCTCAACACGGCCATGGCCTTACCCACCGTTGTCGTTGGGCTCTTGGGTTATTCATTTCTCTCGAGAAGCGCTCCCCTTGGTTTCTTGAATCTCATGTTTTCCCCCATGGCCGTGATTCTCGGAGAGTTTCTGCTGTCCCTTCCGGTTATTACGAATCTCACGGTCGCGGCTGTCCAGTCTGTGGACCCAAGAGCACTGCTCACCGCCAGGGCCCTGGGGGCAGGGGCTTTTCACACGGCTTGGACTGTCCTGATGGAGGCGAGATTCTCTCTGATGGCAGCGATTGTCGCGGGTTACGGCCGTGCGGTCTCAGAGGTGGGATCGGCCATGATGCTCGGGGGTAACATCAGATTCCACACGCGGACAATGACCACAGCGATAGCACTCGAGACCAGCAAAGGGGAATTCGGTTTCGCCCTTGCTTTGGGCTTTTTTCTTCTTCTTCTGGTCTTGTCAATGAACATTTTCTTCCATTACTTCCAGATAAAGGCCCGCACTTGGTAAGAAGGCATGGGGATTCTCGACCTCAGGGGCATCGTCCACGTTTGTCAGGGCAGGAAGATCCTGGAGATACCGAGCCTGTCTGTTCAGAGGGGAGAGATCTACGGTGTAGTGGGCCCGAACGGCTCCGGTAAGACCACGCTCCTTTCGATAATGGGTCTTATCCTCAGGCCGACACAGGGAGAGGTCTACTTCGAAGGGCACCGGGTTGTCCCTGACAAGAGATCCCTCATGGGATTTCGTGAATCCGTGGTAATGGTCTTCCAATCTCCCTATCTTTTCAAGACGTCCGTGGCAAGGAATGTCTCTTACGGATTGCGCCTGAGAGGAGTTCCGCGGAGGAGATGGGAGGCCAGAGTAAAGGAGGTCCTCGAATTGGTCGGTCTGACGGGTTTCGAAAAGAGGAAAGCCGGTGAACTCTCAGGGGGCGAGACCCAGTTGGTCGCCTTGGCCAGAGCGTTGATTCTCGATCCCAAGGTGCTTCTTCTCGACGAGCCCACGGCCAATGTCGATCCCAGGCAGGTACATCGCTTTGAGGGGATCATCTCCAGAATAAACAGCGAGCGGGCGACCACGGTCGTTCTGACCACACATAATCTGGCTCAGGCCTACCGGTTGAGTCAAAGGGTGGTTTCCCTGTTCGAAGGTTCTTTGGTGGAATCGACCACCCACAACCTATTTTCAGGAAGGATCGTTCAGACCGGGGAGGGCCCGTGCTTTGATACGGGAACCATCCGTATTTGGATCGTTCCAGGATACGAACCCCTTGATGCGAGGTACGCTTCAATCGATCCTGAAAATGTGATTCTCTCACGAGAGCCCTTCTCGTCGAGTGCGAGGAATCAGTTTCATGGAAGGGTCGCCGAGATTACGGAACTGGGCGGGAAGATCCTGCTGAAGGTGCGCTCGCAGGAAGACTTCTACGTCCAGATCTCGGAGCAGTCTCTATCGAACATGGCCCCCACCGTAGGTTCACCGGTCTATCTCACTTTCAAGGCTTCCTCGGTCAAGCTCCTGTAGAGGACGAATCCGCCAGAGATGCCCGAGCAATGAAAACAGGCCGTCTGCGAGCCACGCGATTGAACATAGAATGGCACGACAATTGCTGGGATCGCGAGGTTGAGGGCGTGCCTAGGGAACCGATCCCTCCCCCATAAATCGTCACTCACTTTTAGATCCTCCCCTCCCGGGGTATCCAAAACAGAGGCGTGGACCGACCCGAGAGCTGAAAGGAGACCTAATGGGGCAGTTGGAGACCTCGGAGACCGGCCGGGCCCTTGGGGAGACGCCAGCCGAGCCAAAAGAGCTGAGGCCCCAGGCTGCCCGACTGGCCGGCCTGTTGGACCGCATGGCAAGAGGGGGTACTGACGCCGAGGGCAGGGACATTTCCTCACTCCAGGCGGCTAAGGAAGAATTCCTGGAAGGGCTCGGGGAATTCCTGGCAAAGGCCCCGAGTCTCAGTCTCGAGATCGGCCCTTTTGCCTTCCTATGGCAGGGAGAGACGATTTACGAAAACACCGATCCCAGCGCTGTTCCACACAGGCTGTACAGGGCAGGGATGAGGAGAATCGAATTCCACCCTGGAATCGATCAAGGGGAGTTGGTGAGGTTCCTCGGCTTGCTCGGAGACTCCGGCCCTGGCACCGGGGAGGGAGAGCCTTGTGTCTTCCCGCTCCTCGATGAGGATCTCCCCCACCTCCGTTGGGTAGAGGCCGATGAGTACATGAAGGTCCACCCCCTGCCTGTGCCCGGGAGTCTGGAGGATCTGAAGCACCGGTACCCCCGGTGCGACATGCCAAAGCGGCGGCAGTCAAAGATCCTGAGAGAACACTGTCCCGGTTCTGAAGCCGATTTCTTGGAGCCTCTGGGGGAGAAACACTCCCGAGCAGCCGTGGGATTTCCGGTCCTGGGCAAGGTCTATCACATCACACTTGATGAAGTGGAAGCCATCAACCGCCGGATAGTCGATGAATCGACACCGCCCTTCAGGTTGAAGACACTGGAGACCCTCATTGAAGTCCTTTTGATGGAAAGATCGCATCGAGACTTCGAGGAGATCATCTCGACGATCCTCGGAATCCTCGATGCTTCTCTGAGAGCAGGGGATTTTCATGGAGCGGTCCGGGTCCTCAAGAAGTTCTACCGGTGTCTTCACGTGGCCGGGTTCGACGAGACACAAAAAAGACAGATCAGAAAAGCGATCTTCGAAGCGGGAAACGAATCCCGCGTGCATGCCGTACACGAGGGCGTCAAGTCCTCGGAGGAGCAGGACTTCGACGGGCTTGCCGAGTACATCGCACTTCTCCAGAGAAACGCGGTTCCTCATCTGTGCCGGCTTCTGGGGGAACTGGAGGGCTCAAAACCGAGGAGGATCGTCTCGGATGCCCTGGCCGAGCTCGGCAAGACGAGTGTCAGCGTTTTTGGCGCGTTTCTCGACGATCACCGCTGGTACCTGGCCCGGAACATGGTCTACATTCTGGGTCGGATCGGTAGAAGGGAGTGCTTCCCCTATCTGGAGAAGGCCCTGGACCATCCAGATCCCAGGGTTCGGCGTGAAGCCGTCCAGGCGATCCCGGCAGTGACGAGTAAGGAAGAGGCCATAGCTCACCTCACAAGGAAACTCGACGACCCGGACAGTAAAATCAGAAGCATTGCCTGCCTCCAATTGGCCAGAGTGGGCAAAAAAGAGGCCCTGCGCCCTCTGCTCGATCGGGTGGTATCCAAGGCTTTCCGGAAAAGGGAGACCCGGGAGGCGAGGCTTTTTCTCCAGGCTCTCGGCCTCGTGGGTTCTGATGAGGCGGTTCCAGTGCTTCTTCGTATCCTGATGAAGAAGACCTACCTCGGCAGGATCAGGGGGGATGAGATCAGGAGAAGTGCTGCCGATGCCCTGGGGGCCATTGGAACTGACAAGGCCGTAGCGGCCCTACAGAGGAGCACCGTCACGGGGGACGAGGTGGCCAGAGAGGCCAGCCTCGCCGTTCTCAACCGAATCAGTAGATGACAGACATGGTATCGCAACCCACGAATCGGGGTCTTCTCATCTCACCCCGGGGAAACGAGCTGGTCCTGAGGCTTTACAATGCCATCAGATCTCTCGTCAGGGCCCGCCACGACGTCTCGGCCCTCCACGAGACCATCGGGCGTCTCCTCGAGGAAGAGGGCCAGGTCTCGATTGAGATCCGCAGGGATCGCTTCTTGCTGAACGACAGGAAGGTGGAGATGCGCTCCGGCCATGCGGTCAATCGAATACTCTTGGCCGAACTTAGGAAGAGGGGAATCGGCAGGATCGAATTCTCTGGGCTTCCCGATTGCCCGGGACTGGAGGACTTTCTCAAATCCCTGATGGGGATGGGGGGCGAGGAAGGGTTGAGTGGCGAGACCGCCGTCGAGCCCACGGATGAGGTAAAGATCGGCTCTGTGCGCGTGAAGGGCCTGGAGCCGGACGTCAAAAGTCGGGAAGCGGGTCCGTCCGGTGGGGAGCGTGCCTGTTACGCCTGGGTCTATTTCTACGCCATTGATCTGGTCAGAGAGTTGTTTCTCCAGGCCGAAAGGAATGAGCCCCTGGATCTGGCTCTTGCCAGGCGAGTCACACGGGCGGTGGTTTCTGGGTGTGGAGATGCACCGGCAAATTGGATGGGCCTTGCAACCTTCAAGACCAACAGCGAATTCCTGGCGAACCATTCGGTAAACGTCGCCATCTATGCGGTCGCCCTCGGTGACCGGTTGGGACTACCCCGCAGGTTTCTGGTCGATCTGGGTCTGGCGGCTCTGCTCCACGATGTAGGTGAGGTTGGATTCCACTTCTTGGAGGACGGGCAAGGACCGGAATTGACCCTTGACCAATGGGAAGAGATACAGAAGCATCCTGTTCTGGGTGTCAAGAAGGTTCTCGGGTCGAGTGGGTGTGATGAGGCCGCCATGGACCGCGTGATCGATGGGATTTTCAGCCATCACCTTCACTACGACCTCTCGGGATTTCCGAAAGGGAAGAGAAAGGGGCGAACCTCACTGGTGGGGAGTCTGATCTCATTGGCCGACTTCTACGACCTCGCGGTAAGGCCATTTGGTGAACGTCGATTTCCCTGCTTTTCCGACCGGGTGTTGGAGCTTATGATCGACAGGGCTGGGACGGACTTTGATCCGCTTCTGGCCAGGTACTTCATCCGTACGGTTGGAGTTCCTCCTGTCGGAACTCTGTGCCGGTTCGATACCGGCGAGCTTGGGATTGTTTCCACCATCATGGGAGAGGGGAGCGGGGAAGAAGGGTCCCGCGTCCAACTCCTGGAGCGTACCGGGGAGAGATACAGAAGAGGTGAGTTGATCTCGCTCGGCCCTCCTGATCGCAAGGCGGGCAGGACTCCTAGAGCCATCCGGGCAGTGGTCGATCCGAACGAACTCGCGATCGACGTCGCAGAATATCTCATTGAGTTCTGACCCGATCCGGAAGCCGGTGCGACCTTGCATTCTGTACTCTCAAATCCGAGGTCGAAGGCCGTTCCATGTCGAGGGCGGTTCTTGAACCCTCCGTGTAAAGCCCTTTCCACCTGGGCATGAACCGGATCGTACCCCTCTGGGCGGGAGAACACTCCTATCGCTTTGATCCCAAGCTGCCGCCACTCGGGATTCACGGGCGAGCCTTCCAATTCCCTTCGGCTCCACCCAGGACAACGGCCACTCACTCCTGACGGGCATCCCGTACCTTCGCAATATCACACAGGTAACGGGTGTTACCCAAAAGTGAAGGAACCCAAAACGAGCCCCGTGTTGACCAATCGGTCTGGAAATGGAATAATGAACGTGAAAGAAGGGGGGACATGATAAAAGACACTCGTGAAAGACGGAAGTATCCACGATACGAGATCTCCTTTCCCATTAGCTTCCGGGTCTCCGGGCTTGCCCCGGTGGTTTCAAAGGCTGAGAGCATCGAGGGAATCGGGACCAGAACCACCGGGAAGGTGGGGAATATCTCCCTGGAGGGTCTTCTCATTGAGGCGAACCCGACTCGGGATCAAGTGAGTGAGATCATCAGGGCCAAGCAGGGAGACGACCGGTTTGACATCGAGATCGAAACCAGCCTGGGTGGGGAGAGCGTCAAGGTGACCGGGAAAGTCGTCTGGTACGATATAAACTTCTTGGAGGAGGCCCCTTACCATTTTCGTGCAGGCATATTCTTGGAAGAGATGGACCTGGCAACGAGGAGGGTCTGGAAGGCCTTCATTTCGAGAGCAAGGGGTTAGCAGGGAGTCCCTTGCAGGGTGCAGTTCCAAAGGGATCCGCCTTGATTGTCGAGTGCCCCCGGTGTCATACCCGGTACAGGATTAACGAGCTTCTCTTCATAGAAAATTCCAGGAACGTTCGTTGCTCTCGTTGCCGTCACGTGTTCACGGTGGCAAAAGTATCACGCCTCAGCTGCTCCATCTGCGGCAAGGAGATCTCACGCACCGAACAATACATGATCAGATACTACAGGAGGTCCCCCTACGCCATCTGCCCACTCTGTGCCAACACCTATCGGGGAGCGCTGGGAAGAGACAAACAAAAGGGATAAGAAGCGGGTGACGGGACTCGGACCCGCGACCCTCAGCTTGGGAAGCTGATGCTCTACCAACTGAGCTACACCCGCACTCGATCTACCTCTTACCGACTATCTTCAAGATATTGCAAAACCTATGCAAGGTCAAGAGTCAAGGAGAGTGGAGTTTCCTGACTTTTGGAGAACACCCTTGCCTCCGAGCGACATTGCGGAAGCGGTGGGGGTACCCATCAAGGATGAGCGGGGAGGGGAAAGGTCGTGTTCGTGATTCGTGTTCGTGGCGGAGGGGCAGGAACTGCCCACCCGCGAACCTTGACAGGGTGACCGCGTGAGCTCAGGAGCGAGGGGACAAGGGTGTTGTCCTGCCAAGACAGAAAAAGATCGTGAAGTCATATACTTGCAAGAATCCTGGGCCGAAAACTCAGGAAACTCCACTCCATGAGACCGGAGTCTCCCGACTTTCGGAGAAGGCGCTTCTCCTGCCAAAGAGAGAAAATAACGGTAGAGCTATCTACCAGAAAAAATCCTCGACCGGGAGCCAAGAAACCCAGGCCCTGACAAGACACCGAGGAAGCCCCGTGAAGGGCTACTTCACCCTCTCGATATACGCGCCGGTCCTTGTGTCGATCTTGATCACGTCCCCTTGGTTCAGAAAAAGGGGTACCTGAACTGTTGCCCCGGTCTCCAGGATGGCCGGCTTAGTCCCACCCGAAGCGGTGTCTCCCCTCACACCCGGCTGTGTGTCTACGATCTCGAGTTCCACAAAAATGGGCAGCTCGATCCCTATGGGCTTCCCGTTGTAGTAAAGAAGGGAGACATTAATATTCTCCTTCAAAAAGTCCTTGCTCTTTCCCACCTGATCTTCGGTAAGAAAAAACTGTTCGTAAGTCTCATTATCCATGAAACAGTATTTTTCTCCGTCCCGGTATAGATACTGCATCTGCCTCTCCACGACGTCCGGACTCTCCAACCGGTCGGAGACGCGAAAGGTCTGTTCCCGAACGTTTCCTGTGATCAGGCTCTTGATCTTTGCCCGAGCGAATGCACCGCCCTTGCCTGGTTTGACGTGTTCGTAGTCGACGAGTACAAAGGGTTCTCCGTTGAGCTCGATCTTGAGTCCTTTTCTAAAATCGTAGATGGTTAACATAGCGGCTCCTTCAAAAGACCCTGAGACCCTTGTCGATCTGGGTCAGGACCTCGCACTCCTCTTTTCTTACCAGAACCATGTCCTCGATTCGGATCCCCCCCCATCCTGGAATATAGATACCGGGTTCGACGGTGAAAACCATGCCGCCTTCGGCAACACCCTCACTGTCGAAGGAGATTCTCGGCTCTTCATGAATCGCCAGGCCCACCCCATGGCCGAGGCCGTGCCCAAAACGAGCCCCGTACCCCTTATCTGCGATATACCCCCTGGCGACTCGGTCGATCTCCTGGAGGGACACACCGGCTCTGATCGAAGAGATGGCTCGATCATGGGCTTCTTTCACGATGGAGTAAATCTTCCGCTGTTCGGCAGTGGGCTCGCCCAGGCAGAAAGTACAGGTTTCATCGGAATGGTATCCGTTGAACCGGCTGCCGAAATCGATGAGAAGGAGATCTCCCCTTTTCAGTCTCTTTTCGGTGGGTTTACCATGAGGGAGGGCCGCTCTGTAGCCCGAGGCGACGATAGTCTCAAAAGCGACTGTCTCTGCGCCGAGCCGCCTCATCTCGAATTCGATCTCCCGGGCGAGTTCCTTCTCCGCGATTCCCGGTTCCACCCGGCAGAGGGTATTGAGAAGGGCCTTTTCTGCAATTGAGATGGCTTTTTTCATGAGGCGAATCTCAGAAGGGTCCTTTCTGATTCTTGCCGCCCGGACCTCCCTTTCCAGCGGGACGAGAGCGATACCTGTGAGCTTTGCCGAAAGCTCGGCCCAGAATGCATAGGTGACGTGCTCTGATTCGAAACCCAGCCGTTTCACCCGGGAAGCGAGGATCGCGTCTGCAATCCCTTCCACCTTTTTGGAGTATTCGGCCAGCTCGTAACCGGATGCCTCATCTGCGGCCTGGGTTATGTACCTGGAATCAGTCAGCAGCCGCCTCCTATCTCCTGTGAAAAGGAGGGCGGCATCAGAACCAGTAAAACCGCTCCAGTACCTGACGTTTTCAGGAGAAGTGACCAGCAGCCCGTCCAGGTTCCTGTGGTTGAGAAGTCTGGTCACCCATTGGAATCGTCGTTTCTTCAAACTACGTCCCCTTGTCTTCGCCGCCTCTGGATGTTCCGAATCTTCTCCCTCCATTTTTCCAGCTTCTTGATCTTTTCACTCCTGCCAGTCCCGTCTCCTTGATCCACGGTATTGGCCTGGGCAGGCCGCTTGACCCTGGACTCAAGCACCCTGATAGCCTCGCGGATCTCCTCGTTGGAGGGCTCTTGCTCGAGTACTTGCTGGTAGATCTCAAGGGCCTTCCGAGTATCTCCCTGCTCGAGATAGAGCTCGGCGAGGGTTTTTGTGGCGATTTTCTCCCCCACGGTTCCCCTCCCGAATTTTAGAGAAAGTTAAGGATGTTTGCTTGAAAAGTCAAGAGAACTCGCGGCCCTCAATCTCATGCTTGAATTCCAACGGCTTGCAAATATGGGCTGAATCGGGGTTTGCCGACTCAATCCGGATCGTCTCGAGTCGGCCCGGTTTGCATGGAGTGAGGCCGTCGAGAGGGTGAGGTTTGTGCCCACAGGGAGTTGACAAAGTGTGTTTCAACCATATAAGATTCCCGAAAAACGTGAGGGGTCCATGGCAAAGAAGCTGAAGAGACGCACGAAGAAGATCGAGGAGCCAAAGGAATCGGTTGTTTTCAAGGAGATCAGGGATCGGTTTGTTCGAAACTGGAGACTTTTTACCCTGGCGGCTATCCTCCTGGCTGTGCTGGCAGGCGGGATTGTGTGGTGGCGTGCCAGTCTCCGGGAGAGGGAGAGTAGGGCCTCCTTCCTGCTGTCCCAAGGGGTGGAAAGATTGAAGGAGGCGGAAGGCTTGAGCGGGAAGGAGGCCGATGGGGCGTATAGGGATGCCCTCGAAAGATTGACGGATCTTCTGAAGCGATACCCTTCCACGGAGAGCGGTAGGCTCGCCCTCATCTATGCGGGGAGGTGCTTGTCAAGAATGGGGCGGTACGGGGAAGCTATCCAGAAGTATCAGAAGTTTCTCTCTAAGGACGGCGGTAAGCCGCTGTGCCGTTGTCTTGCCTTGGAGGGGCTCGGATATGCCTACCTGCACGAAAAGAAGTATGAGGAGGCTCTGGCCTCATTCAAGGAGTTGGGGGGGCTGGATCAGTGCTTTCTCGGGGGTGAGTCGATTCTGGGGCTTGCCAGGACATATGAGGGAATGGGTCGAGACAAGGAGGCCCTCAAGGCTTACAAGGACTTCCTGAGCCGGTACCCCGACGCCGCCGAGTCGGATCTGATCAAAAGGCGGGTGGCGTTACTGGAAGAGAAGCTCCGCTAGTCCCGGGCTTGGAGGCTTTGGCTCAGGAGGAATTTCTCCGTCTTAGGTCAGAGGGGGAAGCAGGATTGAAAGATTCGAATCATGGGGAAGAGGGGATGAAGAGAGTCTTGAAAGGGAACGAAGCGATTGCAAGGGGAGCTTACGAGGCGGGGGTGAGATTCGCTGCAGCCTACCCTGGCACACCGAGCTCGGAGATCCTGGACACGATCGGAAGAGAATACGAAGAGATATACGCCGAATGGGCACCCAACGAGAAAGTCGCTCTGGAAGCAGCTATCGGGGCGAGTATCGGTGGAGCCCGTGCGATGGCCTGCATGAAGCATGTTGGGGTCAATGTGGCCGCAGATCCCCTCATGACCCTTTCCTACACGGGGGTGAGGGGAGGGATCGTGTTGGTTACGGCAGATGATCCGGGGCTCTATTCCTCGCAAAACGAACAGGACAACCGCAACTACGCGAAGTTCGCAAAAATCCCCATGTTGGAGCCGAGCGACAGCCAAGAGGCCAAGGATTTCGTCAGGATCGGGTTTGACTTGAGCGAAGGATTCGACACACCGGTGATGGTGAGAAGCGTGACGAGAATATCCCATTCCAAGACCGTGGTGAGGCTGGAAGACCGGTGTCAGGCTCCGATCCCCGTAAAGGTGGAGAAGAATCCGCCCAAATGGGTCATGCTGCCTCTGTACGGGCGAGAGAGGCACAAGACAGTGGAAGAGAGGCTCGCCGAGCTCGAGGCTTACGCGGCGGACTTCCCTGAGAACCGCATGGAACTCAATGACCCGAAGAAGGGTATCATCACGGCTGGGATTTCCTATCAGTATGTCAAGGAGATTTTCCCTCATTACTCGTGCCTCAAGCTCGGAATGGTCTGGCCTCTTTCAAAAACCCTTATCCAGAGGTTTTGCGACCAGGTGGAAGAGGTCTATGTGGTGGAAGAGCTGGATCCATTCCTGGAAGAGAACCTGAAGATCATGGGCTTCCCTGTCAATGGAGGCAAGCGGCTCTTCCCACGCTGTGGTGAACTCAACCCTCTCCTCGTCGAAAAGGGATTGAAGGGGCCCGACTTCAGGGAACCGGCTGGCGTCGAGGCGGGTACATTGCCGCCGCGCCCCCCCAACATGTGTGCGGGGTGTCCCCACCGGGGGATATTCTACGTCCTGAAGAGAAAGGGCTTCTTTGTGGCCGGTGACATCGGATGTTACACCCTCGCTGCTCTTCCTCCATTGACAGCCCTCGATTCATGCATCTGTATGGGGGCCAGCATAGGGCAGGCCCACGGCCTTTCCAAAGTGCTCGGCCCCGATGACAGACGGCGGGTCGTTGCGGTGATCGGCGATTCCACCTTTATCCATGGTGGAATCACACCACTGATCGACATAGCCTACAACAGAGGCGATGCTACGGTTATCCTTCTTGACAACCATGCAACGGCCATGACCGGGTTTCAGGAACATCCGGCCACCGGTTTTACGATAAGGGGGGAGCCCACCGAGCGTCTCGACTTTGTCGGTCTGGCCAAATCCGTGGGGATCAAGAACATACGGGTCACCAACCCATGGAATCTGGAGGAGATCGAAAGGGCGATCACCGAAGAGACGGACAGCGGGGCTTCGTCGCTGATAATCAATCAAGGGCCCTGCGCAATGCTTCGCAGGGAGATCAAGGAGTACCATCCCCCGTATGCCATTGACCAGGATAAGTGTACGGGATGCCGGATGTGCCTCGGCCTGGGGTGTCCCGCCATCTCGTGGAACCCGGTGAAGGGAGACGAGGCGGCCCAGGCTGAAGGGAGGAAAGGAAAAGGATTTTCGTCGATCGAGAAGAGCCTTTGCCCTGGGTGCGGGCTGTGTGTGCAGGTGTGCAGATTCGATGCCATTTACCCCACGGGGGGTGAGGCCGTCTGCGGGTTCGAAACGAGGAGTCGGGAGTCTTCGGAGGGTCGCACCTCTTTGGAGGGGAAGCATGGAAAATGAGGTGACAAACATCCTCCTTGTCGGTGTGGGAGGGCAGGGAATCATTGTAGCCAGTGATATCATGACAGACGTCTTTCTGGAGGCGGGATACGACGTGAAAAAGAGCGAGATCCACGGAATGGCTCAGCGGGGAGGGAGCGTCACGAGTCATGTCCGTTTCGGGAAGAAGGTCTATTCTCCCATCATTAAACAGGGGGACGCGGACATTCTCCTGGCCTTTGAACGACTCGAGGCACTGAGATGGGTGAACCACCTCAGGGGAGACGGCACGGTTGTCATGAATGACCACAAGATCAACCCGCCGGCAGTAAACCTCGGGCAGATGTCATATCCCGAGAGAATCGAAGAGATCCTGGAAAAGCACTGCGGCCGTCTCCATGTACTGCCGGCTACGCGTCTGGCTGAGGAGGCGGGTGACATCCGTTCAACCAACGTGGTGCTCCTTGGAGCTCTATCGCACCTGTGTTCCATCCGTGAAGGCCTTTGGATCGATGTGATCCTCAAGAGGCTTCCCCCCAAGGTCCACTCACTCAACCAGAGGGCTTTCTCCCTGGGACGGCGACATCTCCGGGGGTGACCCGACAGGAGATCCTCAGGGTCGCCGGGGGATCTACTCCCGCCGTGATTCTGGGCATCTACCACTCCCAAAAGGCCTGTCGACACCGCTTTTCGCCGTCGACACCGAAAGAACAGGATGTTCGTCAGGAGATCCACAGAGCTGCATGAATCCCCGGTTGTGAAAGAGGTCCGGGTGGAGGACTTCGATCTCTCCTCGACCCTGGAAAGCGGGCAGATCTTCCGCTATGTTCGTGCTCCCGGCGGATATCTCGTCCACCACCGGGACCGGGTTTTCAGGGTCTGGCAGAGAGGAAACGCTCTTGGTTTTGAAGGTGCGGACGAAGCCGCTGTGCTTGAATACTTGGGTCTTCGTCACAACTACGGGGAGATCATGAGATGCCTGCCTAGGCAAGGACCGCTGGGGGAGGCAGTGAATCTCTACTGGGGGCTCCGGATCCTTTGCCAGGACCCGTGGGAGTGTCTAATCTGTTTTCTCTGCTCATCGGCAAAGAGCATCGCCCAAATAAAGGTCGTCGTGGAGGGGCTGTGCCGGGCCTTTGGGAAGCCCGTCTCTCTAGGGCGCTATCAGGGGTTTACCTTCCCCCGGGAGGGAACGATTGACGATTCCGAAAGGCTCAGGTCCATAGGCCTCGGGTTTCGAGCCCGCTATGTTTATGAGGTCAATCGGATGGTTGCGGGAGGATACCTGTCCGGCCTGGCGGGCAGACCTTACCAGGAGGCGAGGGCGCTGCTCATGGACCTTCCCGGTGTGGGGGAGAAGGTAGCCGACTGCGTGCTCCTCTTCTCTCTTGGTTACCTGGAGGCCTTCCCGGTGGACAGGTGGATAAAGAGAGGGATGCAGGAAGCCTACTTCCACGGCAGAAAAGTATCTGCAGGGAAGATCAGCGAGTTTGCCCGCAGGCATTTCGGGCAGTTTGCCGGATATGCCCAGCAGTATCTGTTCCACTATTGGCGGAATTCATCCACCCGCTTATCGACGCAAAACCCGTAGGGTCACGGTGCGCGGCGGTAGACAAGCTCTATCCTCATGACCCTGCGCCGGTAGGGGCCGCCTGCACCGAAATGGATGACCACATAGGTGTCCGAATAGCCATCATCATAAGTCCAGCGGTCCTGCCCGGTATAAGTGGGGGCTCCGCACTTGCTCATCACGTTACTGTCCAGATCCCCCAGATAGACGACGTTCAGCCCGCACTGGATGGACGAGACGTCGAGGGCCAAAACCGGGGTTGCAAGCAGTGCTACCAGAACAAGTATCGCAACAAGTCTCACCGTTCTCATAAGATACTCCTCGTGAGGGAACCCCGAGAGGTTCGTCCCAATTTGTTGACATCCCATCTGTTAACACACAAGCCCCTGGAGGGGCAAGCCTTCTTATTCAACCCTGGACCACCCGGCCGCTTCCTCCTCCTTTCTAGCTCCGATAAAAGGCCCCGATTTTCTCGACCACGTATCGCTGTTCCTCAGGGGTAATTTCCGGGAAAATCGGGAGTGCCAGTGCCGTCCTGCATGCCTCTTCTGAAACCGGGAATTGCCCCTCCTTGTATCCGAGATGGTGGTAGCATTCCTGAAGATGGAGAGGGCGGGGATAGTAGACATCTGTGCCGATGCCATGGGCCTGGAGAAACAGGCGAAGCCGTTCCCTTTGTGGCACCCGTATGACATATTGGTTGAATACGTGACGGTTTTCATACTGGACAGAGGGGAGTGAAATCCCCAGATCTTCGTATCCCATCTCTTGAAACAACCGGCTGTAGCGGGCTGCATTCTCTTTCCTGGCGTGCGACCAGCCGTCCAGGTACCTCAGTTTGACTCTGAGAACAGCTGCCTGGAGAGCATCGAGACGGCTGTTCAAACCGACAAGGTGGTGGTGGTACTTGGGTCGGCTTCCATGAACCCTGAGCATCCGCACCCTTTCGGTCAACTCCGTGTCTCCTGAAACCACCATACCTCCGTCTCCAAACCCGCCCAGGTTCTTGGAGGGATAGAAGGAGAAACATCCGGTTGTGCCCATGGTGCCCGCTTGGCGTCCAGGCCGGTGGGGGCTCGGTCTGTACTCAGCCCCGATCGCCTGAGCCGCATCCTCGATGACCAGCAGCTGGTATCTCCCGCATATCTCCATTATGGGGTCCATGTCGGCGCACTGGCCGAACAGATGGACGGGTACGACCGCCCGTATGGGAACGCCTTTGTCCTTGTGGAAGAGTCGGCCGCTGCCATCCACCCGGCAGTCGGTTTGAACAAAGGCTCTCAGTTTTTCTGGATCCATATTCAAGGTTCTCGGATCGATGTCCACAAAGAAGGGGATGCAGCCCAGCCGGGAGATGGATCCCGCAGTGGCGAAAAAGGTAAAAGGCACGGTGACGACGCCTTCCCCTTCCTTGAGGCCTAAGGCCATGATCGAGACGAGGATTGCATCGGAGCCGGAAGCGACGCCCACCGCTTCTGCGGCTCCACAGTAACGGGCGAGCTCCCTTTCAAGGCCCTCCACCTCCTCGCCCAGGATGAATTTCTGGCTCTCCAGAACCGCACGGACCCTCTCCAATATCTCCCCGCGAATAGCCTGATACTGCCTCTTCAGGTCGAGGAAAGGTACATCCATGGAATATCCTCCTTTGAACCCGCCAAAACCGGCGAGTAACCTCCCCTGCTTTGATCGCCATGCACGGCTCGTGCCAGAGAGTCTTTCTCGGGCGTTGATCTCCTCCCGTCCCTTTCTCGACAGCGAGATCCCAGGAGACGCAAATAGAGTGCCGGTCTGGCCAGGCGCCGGGAAACCCCTTGGACATTTCCGGAGTCCTCTCAACGGGGCAGAAGCCGTCTCCTGGGATGGAGGTCGGAGAGAATGGAGAAGAGGGTATCCTCGTCCCCCTCTTGCAAATGCTCCCAGCCTCCCACGTGGAGCAGTTTCTCAGGTCTCGAGGAACCGAGAATATCCCTTATTTTCCCGGCCATGTAGCGGTCCCTCAAGAAGAGTTCCCAGCCGTCCTGCCTCCGAAAGACCAGGCTCCGGCCGCACTCAATCACCATCGATGCGAGGACGTACTCCCTGTCGACGTCGCCCCGCACCTGGTCGGGAGCCAGCTGACTAAGTCTCCTCAGGTTTTCCATGGTCAGGAGTTCTTCTTCCAGCCTCGAGATCTTGCTCCTGGAGAGGTCCGATCTGTCGATACAGTGGAAGGGAACTCCTCTGGATCTGGAAAAGGCAGAGGCCGCCATGTATTCATATGGAAAATCGATCACAGACAGGACGTTTTCTATGGCCGGATGGAGAGAATCTCCTTTCCAGTGAGGCTGACGGATTTCCCGGTTCAGTCGGCGCATTGCCTTCTCCACCCTGTTTCTCAGAATTTCCCGCTTCTCTTCCCTGAATCGAACCGCATAGGGACTCATCTCGAGGGTGATACATTCCGGGTCCTCCTCCTCTAGAATCGAAAGGAGCTTGCCGTATCCATCTGGATCTCGGTGAACCGTACCCACCAGAACGACTCGAGCCATACCGGGATCCCTGGTTTTGCAGCGCCCTGAGGTCTCTCGTTCCCCCCTCTACCGAGAAAAGACCGTCACTCCTTCCTCTCTGGAACGAGCTTCTCCAGGATCGGCTTGAACAGGTCGATGGGTATGGGAAAGACAGTAGTCGAGTTGTTCTCCGTGGCGATCTCGGCCAGGGTCTGCAAATACCTGAGCTGGAGGGCCATGGGATACACACTCATCACCTTCGCCGCCTCCGATATCTTCTGTGCAGCTTGAAACTCACCCAAGGCCCGAATCACCTTCGACCTTCTCTCTCTCTCCGCCTCGGCCTGCTTGGCCATGGCCCGCTGCATCTCCTGGGGAAGATCCACGTGCTTGATCTCCACCATGGAGACCTTGATGCCCCACGGGTCGGTATGGCGATCGAGAATCGTCTGGAGTTCGTGGTTGATCTTGTCTCTTTCGGATAGGATTTCGTCCAGTTCGGCCTGCCCTACAACACTCCTCAGGGTGGTCTGTGCCAGTTGCGACGTGGCGTAGAGATAGTTTTCCACCTGAACCACAGCATCAGCCGGATTTACAACACGGAAGTACACCACCGCATTGACCTTGATCGAGACATTATCCCGGGTGATCACGTCCTGGGGAGGAACGTCCATGACCACGGTTCTCAGGCTGATCTTGAGCATCCGGTCGATTCCCGGAATAATCAGAAACAGCCCAGGCCCCTTGGGTGGCAGAATCAGCCGGCCCAATCGGAACACTACCCCTCGCTCGTACTCCCTGGCGACTTTCACGGCAGAGAGCAGGATGATAATAACAAAAAGAACCAAAACCGGAAGGAAAACTGGCATGGGTTTTCTCCTTTCCCCTGTCTAGTGTCACACCTTCTTGACGGTCAGTCTCAACTTGTCGACTCCGATCACCTCCACCTTGTCCCCCTTTTTTATCTTGTCTTCGCTCTCCGCAGTCCAGATCTCTCCGTAGACCGCCACACGGCCGTCTGGCCGGAAATCGACCTCTGCCACACCGATTCTCCCCACCAGTCCCTCGACTCCGGTGGTGGGTTTCTTGAGGCGGGCCCGGATGGCCATGGTCACGGCGAAGATGAAGAAACTTGCACTAACGGCCACTGCAGGTAAGATGACCTGCCAGGAGAGTCTCAGGTAATCGGTAGGATTGTCTATGAGCATGAGCGAACCCATGAGAAGACAGAAGACCCCGGCCACGGAGAGGAGCCCGTAACTGGTCACCTTGATCTCCGCGATAAAGAGGATACCTCCCAGGATTATCAGCGCGAGACCCGCGTAGTTTATCGGAAGAACCTGCATGGCAAAGAAAGCCAGGATGATGGCGATGCCTCCGATAACCCCGGGCAGGATGGCGCCAGGATTTGAGATTTCGAAATAGATTCCCATCATGCCTAAAAGGAATAGAAGGTAGGCGATCTGGGGATGGGAGATGGCGTCTAGAAGGCGGTCTTTCCAGTTCATGGGGATTCGATGGACCAGGGCGCCCTTGGTATGGAGAATGACGGCCTTACCATCGAGATCGATCTTCCGGCCGTTCAGCTCTTGAATCAGGTCCTCCAGGCTGGGACTCACGAGGTCGACGACCTTCAGTTTGACCGCCTCATCGTCGGTGATGGAAACGCTTTTTTCCACGGCCTTGGCGGCCCAATCCTGGTTTCTGCCCCGTTTCCTGGCGATCGACCTTGCATAGGCCACCGTGTCGTTGACGATCTTCTCCATCATCGTCTTGTCCTGTTCTTTGCCCCCGAGTGTAACAGGATGAGCAGCACCGATGTTGGTGCTGGGAGCCATGGCAGCAACATGGGCCGCCATGGTGACAAAAACACCGGCCGAAGCCGCCCTGGCACCGCTCGGGGCCACGTAGACCACAACGGGAACCTCGGCAGAGAGCATCTTCTTGACGATTTCCCGCATAGATTCCATCAATCCCCCTGGTGTATCCAGGGTGATGATGAGACATTGAGCGCCCTCTTCACTGGCACGATCGATTGAGCGGACGATGTATTTCGCCGAGACCGGGTTGATGATCCCATCGACTTCAATCACATCGATGTGACTCTCCTGGTGGATCTGTTCCTCCGACTCGAAGGAGACAGAACCCAAGGAAAGAAAGACCAGCAGGACCACGACAAAAGACCAAATCTTCATTATTCCTCCCTTGTCTTACTATATATCCAATGTTTCAGTAGTGTCAACACGGGCAAGACTCCAGGAAATCGACCCTCGGGCTCGGACCTTCTGGAAGTGAACGCCGAGTTCGGACTCATGGTTTCGGTCTCAAGGGGCCGCTTCTTCCCTACACGGCCCAGGACACAGCAGAGACTGCCCGAACGTTCCGCCGCTGCCCTGGTGACGGCAAGAGTCCGGAAAGGATGGGACGGGCGGATTCCCGGTCTCCGCCGGTGGTGGGAGCCCAAAAGCTCAACGGGGCAGGCCGGCAAGGAGGGTGAGGATGTAGCCCCCGCGTTTCACCTTCTTGTAGTGGAGTTGGGAGAAACTGAGTTCGGACTGGAATCCTTTGGTCGGGATCAATCCCACATCTACCAGATCCTCAAGAGAATCGGGGTACTCCCCGTTTTCGAGATAGTAGAGGGTGAGAGCCTTCCTGATCCCTTCAGAGGCAACCTGCTTTACGAAGGACCTGGGCAGGGCGATACGGGTTGGACTCATCCCTGCCTCTGAGAAGAGGCCGAATCTAGCGGAGAAGACCAGTGCAATCGAGATGGCCAAGACCATGCCGTAGGTAACGAGGGTGGAGGTGCTCTTGAAGGAGCCGAGACCCACCTTGGCCCCCATCATCCTCGTAAAACTGGGCTTGCGGATGCCCACCCGTTCGACATAGCCCTTGTCCCACAAGTCGACCATGGCCTCACATGCGTTGAACTTCCCGAGAAGGCTCCTGTCTATCACCTCCCGGAGAGTGAGGTTGCCATCGGTCAGATCGTAAACCACACGCTTCTCAGGAGAGAACTCTTCCTGGTTCTCGGGCAGGGGTTTGACCTTCCTGAATACCACATAGAGACTGGAGATCTTGGACTCGATGTCGGGCCACTCATCGATCATCCGTAAAACATTGAGCAGGACGTGCTCCGGGCTCAGGGCGATGGAGATCTTCTTGTAGCTTTCGACCGCCCGCAGTTCGAAGCGGAACTCGCCTTCTTTCCACGTCAGCAGGTCGTAAATGGTCTCATATACCTGCGTGGAAATAACCCGTATGATCTCCTCCTCGGTCAGGATCTTCAAGTCGACCATTATCTCCCCCGCATACTGGAGGGTCTCGGCTTGGAGCTTCAGAACCTTTTCGAGCTGGTCCTGGGAGATCTTCTTGGCTTTGAGGAGAATCTCACCGAGCAGGTCCTTCTTGGACCGGTAGTTTGCCATCACATGTACGATCAACCCATCGAGGAAAAAGACTTCCACGAATTTTCGGCCGCTCTGGACGTGAAAAACCCCTGTCTTGAACTGCTGTCCGATGAGCTGAATGATCTCGGTGATTCTGAAATCCGTCAGTGACCCCTCAAGGCCCATATTCAGACTCCACTGGACCGGATGCGCAGGGAACTCCTGAGCACTCCGAGATAGAAGACTCCAAAGACTGCGAGGAAGACAAGCCCCACCCAGAAACCCGGGCCCTGTCCCACGAGGGTGGTTGGATTCCGGACTATTCCGTTCCAGAAGAAGAACTTCAATCCAAAGAGAAAGAAAACGAACAGAAAGGCCGATCCCTTTACCGGCTGATCCTTCCAGAGGTGTCCGCCCCCGGGGAGGATGAAGGAGAGGACGTGCCAGATCACCGACTTTTTTCTCCCGTATCGTTTCACCTGGTTCATTCTTCTCTCTTTCATCTTCGGATCGATGCTGTCCTTCTTCACAAAGAGGCGGTTGCACCCAAAGCAGACCCGGTCGCCCTGTATTCTTCTCTCAAAGAACCTGACGCTCGGCGTTCCACACATGGGACAGCGCTTTGGGAATTTTCTCCTGGAAGAGAGCAACGCGGACACTATCAGAAAAACCAGGAAGAAGAGGGGACAGGTGTACCTGTATCTCCCCGGGACCTCCTTGATCCAGGCCCGCAGCATCCTTTCCCCGAAAGGGTACCGCCCTTGGAGAAGCCGAGCCACCTTGCCCGACAAGCGGCCGACCGAGAGAGTATCGTCGACCACGGACCGGTTGCTGTTTTCCGAATATATCTCCGTCTGATATGCCACCAGATCCTGATCCAGCTTGTTTGCCATCTCGAGCGCCTGTCCCACCTTTTCCGAAGAGAGGACAGAGTCCCTGGCAAAGGCCCTGTGGAGGTTGAAGTAGAAGGACGCTCTCCCGGGTGAGAGTGATATGGCACGCTCATACTGCTCGATTGCATCTCTCAGCCGGTTGGTGACGAGGTAAACATTTCCCAGATTGGAAGTACACTCGGGCCAATCAGGGTCGTACTGGAGGGCCTTCTTGTAGTAGCGTTCCGCCGCATCATAGCGACCCTCCCTCTTGTTGAGAAGGCCCATGGTGAAGAGAACATCCGCATCTCCGGGGTTCCTCCTGATCCATCTCTTGAGGTCCCTCTCGATTTGTGGATTCCAGTTCTCCTGGTTGGCCTGGTGGAGGGTAATCAGGACCTTTTGATCCGGACCTTCCAGCAGGCGGTTTGTCTGGTCCAGACACCATGGAACATAGACGAGGACGAAAAGGAAGACCACAAGGGTCTGCCTCTCTCTCCTTGCCATATAACCCCACACCAGAATAGTCCAGTAGAGGAGACTCCAGAGGAGATCAAGCCTGAGTAGGACGGGCACAACAAAGACGGAGATTTTGGCGAGGCCGGTCATGAACTTCACCGGCGTGAGCTCGAACTCCCTCCTCACCTCATAGAAGTAGAGAGAAAGATACTTGATCAACATGATCAAGGCGAAGCCGACAAAGGCCAGCAAAAGGGCGCCTGCGATCATGTACAGTGTGTTTATGGATTTGAAAAAGAGGATTCCAAAATTCCTGAATATCGCCCAGATTCCGGCCAGATCCTCCCGGACGGCCAGGTTGACCAGCTTCTTGCTGCGGGTCCAGTAGATCCTTGCCATGGTGAAATAGGGGAGGGGAAAATCCCGAGCAAATTTTTTCGCGTACAGGCAGAGAGACTGAGCGGTTTCCAAGTCGTTCCTGTCGAGAGCTCTCAGGCTCTCGCGCACGAGAAGAGAGGAGAGGATGGGAAGGTTTCTGACTCCGTGGTTGAGCTGGGCCTCGTAGATGGCGTCGAGCTCCTTCTTGCCGAGGCGATCCCCGTCGAAGAGAATCCTCTCTTTTCTTTGAAACCAAAGAGTAGCGACGAGCTTGCTCAGTTCACTTGAAAGTTCAACATCGTGGGACCCGTCCACTTTGGTGGGGAAGAAAGAATGGGCTTCGACCGCGAAAAGCAAGAAAAAACCGATCCAGCCGACGATGGCGAGGAGGCCCCACGGAGTCTTTCTCATTGAAAGGTCCCTGATTCCAGGTTTGAATCAGAAGGGGAATATTCAAAAACCGTACCAAGGCAGGCTCCTCCTTTCCTATTCCACGCGATAGTTGGGGGCCTCCTTGGTTATGATGACTCTATGGACGTGACTCTCCCTCAATCCGGATGGCGTAACCCGGATGAACTTTGCCTTCTTCCTCAGGCTTTCGATATCGTCGCAGCCCACATACCCCATCCCGGACTTCAATCCGCCGACCAGCTGATGGATGCACGAGGAAAGGGATCCCCGGTAGGGTACCCTTCCCTCGATACCTTCGGGAACGAGCTTGGATCCCATTTCGTCTTCCTGAAAGTACCTGTCTCGGCCACCCTGTTTCATGGCCTCCACGGATCCCATACCCCTGTAGACCTTGTAGGACCGGCCTTGGTACAGAACCATCTCGCCCGGGCTCTCATCGGTTCCGGCAAAGAGGTTTCCGATCATGGCACAACTCGCCCCTGAGGCGAGGGCCTTGGTGAGATCCCCAGAAAACTTTATGCCCCCATCGGCGATTATGGGAATTCCGAGGGGCTCGGCAGCACTCGCCGCAGCCATAAGGGCACTCAATTGAGGGACTCCTATCCCGGCCACGACTCGGGTCGTACAGATGGATCCTGGCCCGATGCCCACCTTCACGGCATCGGCCCCAGCCTCGATCAAGTCGCGCGCACCTTCCTCCGTCGCTACGTTGCCGGCAATCAGTTGGACACCCGGATAGTCCTCCTTAATGGCCCTCACCGCCTCAAGCACGTTCCTGCTGTGCCCGTGGGCAGAATCGAGCACCAGCACGTCGATGCCCGCCTTGACAAGAGCCTCGGTTCTCGCCTCCCTGTCCTTCCCTATACCCACGGCGGCCCCCACTCGCAACCTCCCGAGTTCGTCCTTACAGGAGTTCGGGTATTTCCTTCTCTTCTCAATGTCCTTTATGGTAATTAGGCCCTTCAGGTTGTTCTTCTCGTCAACCACCAGGAGCTTCTCGATGCGGTTCTCATGGAGGATCTTCTTTGCGTCTTCAAGAGTGGTGCCCATTGGCACGGTGATCAGATTCTCGTGTGTCATGACAGTGGAAATCTTTTGATCGAGCCGTGTTTCGAATCGGAGGTCACGGTTCGTCAAGATCCCGACCAGCTTCTTGCCGACCGTGATGGGAAGTCCGGAGATGCCGTGGGTCTTCATAACCTCCAGGGCCTCATAGATCTTCTGATCAGGGTGCATGGTGATCGGATCCACGATAATCCCGCTCTCATACTTCTTCACCTGGTCGACCTCTGCTGCCTGGCGATCTATGGTCATGTTCCTGTGGATGATTCCTAGTCCGCCCTCCTGAGCCATGCGAATGGCCGTTCTTGACTCTGTCACCGTGTCCATAGCCGCACTGATCAGGGGGATGTTGAGGCGGATCTCCCGGGTCAGATAGGTCGAAACATCCACGTCCTTGGGCAGAACCGAGGACTTGCCCGGCAGGATCAGAACATCGTCAAAAGTCAGGTATTCGGGAAACTCTCTCATCTCTTCCCTCCTTTTCCCTTTTCAATACAAAAAAGGGAACCTGTCGGTTCCGATTTTTCTCAAATATTGAGCATACCTTTGGATCCAACTCACATCGGGCCTTGCTCACCCTCCTCTGGAGGGGCAGAAACAGCCCTCTTTTTGGAAATCATATATCAAAGGGGTTCGGCTTTGTCAACGACGCGTCCCCGTGGCGTTCGGACCTCAGGGAACTTCCCCTCTCGTATTCATCGTTGCTATGGCGAGGGGGCCTCCAAAGCCTCTCCTCGATTGCGGTTAGAAGGCGGGGAAGGGTGGACCGGCGGACCGCCGAAATCGGGATTCCACCGAAGCGGTGGCACACGTTTCGAACCAGGTCCTCACCCACCAAATCCTCCTTGTTCAGAACCAGAAGCCTCGGGAGGTGCATGAGATCCAGGTCGGCGAGGATCTTTTGTACAGAACGGATATGTTCCTCAAACCGGGGATTACTGATATCGACGAGATGGATCAGCAGGTCGGCGTCTCTGAGCTCATCCAGAGTGGCGCGAAACGCCCCTATAAGATCAGGGGGCAGGTCCCGTATAAAACCCACCGTATCTGTAACGATGACGTCCCGGTCTCTGGGAAAGCGGAGTCTTCTCGTAGCAGTATCGAGGGTGGCAAAGAGCCGGTCTTCGACCGCAACATGGCTGTTTGTGAGGCTGTTGAGAAGAGTCGACTTACCCGCGTTTGTATAGCCGATAATGGAAAGGATGGGGATTCCGTTCCGCAGCCGTTTGGAACGTCTCTGGTTTCTCGCCCTGGAGAGAAGATTAAGCCTCTTTTCCAGGGCGTGGATTCGATCCCGGACCCGGCGTCTGTCGATCTCGAGCTTGGTCTCTCCAGGACCTCTCCCTCCGATTCCCCCGGCCAGCCGTGAGAAAGCTGTGCTCTTGCCCGAGAGGCGGGGCAGGAGATACCTCAATTGGGCCAGTTCAACCTGCACCTTCCCGTCCGGGCTCTTGGCTCTCTGTGCGAAAATGTCCAGGATCAACTGGGTTCGGTCGATCACCCTGACCTCGACAAAGTCGGCGATGGCGGCTGCCTGAGTCGGTGTCAGATCGTTGTCGAATATGATCAGATCGACTCCCAACTGGTTGCACCGAATCACGAGGTCTTTCAACTTCCCCCTGCCGATGAGGAAGCGAAAATCGAGCTCATGGGGACGCTGAATCACACAATCTACCACGGTCACTCCGCTGCTCCGGGCAAGATCCTTCAACTCCTCCATCGATTCTTCTGCACGGTGCCTGGACTTCCTATGAACCCCTACGAGAAGAGCCCTCTCACCGTCTCTAGGGGAGCCGCTGAGCCCCTGCGACCTCCGGAACTCGTCCTCCAGGGAACCTATGAAGCTCAGGAACTCGATGTCGCATTGGCTGGGTGACGGGTAGGACGATACGGCCCAGCGCTCTCCTCTGGGATTGTCGGCCAGTAGGTGGCCAACCTCCATGCGCCGCGATCCGCCGTTTGCATCGACGGCAAGGGCGGTCATGAGATCCAAGCGGAGAAGGGCAAGATCGGTCAAGTCATCGTCTGTCAATCCTTCACCCCGCAGATGGGTGTGGATACACCGGAGTCCCCTCAGCCGATTAGGACCACCTCTGTGGCGGGAAAGATCCGGGATCAGGATCCCCTTTTGATCTCCTACAATTACGTATTCGACCGTACCTCTCCGGTTTACTAGGATGCCAACTTGCCGCCCTATCTCTAGGGATACTTCCGAGAGGAAACGGGCAGCCTCTGGAGAGATGACCTTGTCGGGGTGAATTTTCCGTCGGTAGAGGCGCTGGATTCTGTCGATTTGACTGGGCTTTAGACCTGTAGCGTTGCCGTAGATTCTAATTGAGGTTGCTCCTCCAAAAACCAAATTTTTCGCACACTTATAGTATATTTTAGGGGGCGTCAGAAGTCAAGACGGGCGGCCCTCGGCGTGCTGGCTGTTTCCCTGGAAGGAAGAATACCCTTTGCCTGCCCCCTGCTTGACCGATTCGCCGGGTAGCTGATAAACTTGAGTGAGATCCACCCCCGGGCAGCAACGGCCGGAACAGAGTTTCTTCTGGGAGGGCCGATGTCTGGGCGGATGGTTTTGCCGGCTCGGCTGGCGAGGGATGGCGAATAGGAAAGAGGTGGTTCCATGGGTCCGGAAGGGGACAGGATCCTTATTCTCGACTTCGGCTCTCAGTACACACAGCTGATCGCTCGACGGATCAGAGAGCTGAAGGTATACTGCGAGATCCGTCCCTTCGACGTATCAAGGGCAGAGATAGAGGCTTTCTGCCCAAAGGGGATCGTTCTGTCAGGAGGGCCGGCGAGTATCTATGAGCCGGAGGCCCCACGGTGTGACCCTTCCGTTTTGGAGATGGGGGTACCCATTCTGGGAATCTGCTACGGGATGCAGCTTACGGCCCATCTTTTGGGGGGTAGAGTGGCTGCCTCACCCAGGAGGGAGTATGGCCAGGCCAAGGTGACCATAGACAAGGAGGTCGATCTGTTTCGGGGAATCTTCTCGGAGGGGTCCGATAGAGAGGTCTCCGTTTGGATGAGCCACGGGGATCATGTTGAGGCCCTTCCAGAGGGGTTCGAGGGACTTGCTCATTCCGAAAACTGCCCGATTGCCGCTTTTGGAAGCACCCGGCGGAGGATTTACGGCCTGCAGTTTCATCCAGAGGTGGCCCATACCTCCCATGGCACGGCGATGCTCAGAAATTTTCTCTTCGAGATCTGCCACTGCGAGCCGTCTTGGAGCATGGAATCCTTTGTCAGGAGAACCGTGGAGGAGATCCGGAACAGGGTTGGCCCTGACAGGGTGATATGTGCTCTAAGCGGAGGGGTGGACTCTTCGGTTGTAGCGGTTCTCTTGCATCGTGCGATCGGCGATCGATCGGTCTGTATTTTCGTGAACAACGGTCTTCTGAGAAAAGGGGAGGCCGAGAGCGTGATAGCGGTCTTCCGGAACCGCATGCATCTGAACCTTCGGGCCGTGGATGCGGAAGATCTCTTCCTTGCAAAGCTCAGGGGTGTCTCCGACCCGGAGGAGAAGAGAAGAATCATCGGGAACGAATTCGTGTTCCTCTTTGAACGGGAGGCGCAGAGATACGGAAATGTTCGATTCCTGGCTCAGGGGACCCTCTATCCGGATGTTATCGAGAGTGTCTCCTTCAAGGGACCGTCTGCCCGCATAAAGAGTCATCATAATGTTGGGGGACTTCCGGACAAGCTGAACCTGAGGCTCCTCGAACCCCTCCGTGAGCTTTTCAAGGACGAAGTGAGACAGGTGGGGCGGGAACTCGGAATCCCGGAAGAGATCGTGGGTCGGCAGCCCTTTCCAGGCCCCGGGCTGGCCGTGAGGATAATCGGGGAAGTCGACCGTGAGAGACTCCGGATCCTGAGAGAGGCCGATGCCATAGTTACGGAGGAGATAGCTAAGTCGCCCCTCTCTGGTGAGATCTGGCAAGCCTTCGCCGTATTGCTGCCCGTTCGGACAGTGGGTGTCATGGGGGATTCGAGAACCTATGAGCACGTCATCGCTCTTCGGGTGGTGAGCAGCGTGGACGGTATGACAGCGGACTGGGTCCGCCTTCCTTACGAGCTGCTGGGAACCCTTTCAAACCGGATCGTCAACGAGGTGAAAGGGATAAACCGGGTGGTCTATGACCTGAGTTCAAAACCTCCCAGTACTATTGAATGGGAGTGAGCGGCGGCACGATCATGAAGCGATCGAATTTTGTCCATCTCCATGTACACAGTCAGTATAGTCTCCTGGACGGAGCTATCCGTTTTGGGGATCTCCTCGATAGGGCCCGCCAGTTTAAGATGGATTCCCTTGCCCTCACGGACCACGGGAACATGTTCGGGGCAATCGAGTTCTATCAGAAGGCGATTCAGAAGGGCGTTAAACCCATAATCGGTTGTGAGGTCTACGTGGCACCAGGCAGCCGTCACGAAAAAAAACCGGGAATGGAAAAACCCTATCATCTGACCCTGCTTGCGAAGAACAGAACAGGATACCACAACCTGGCACAGCTGGTCAGCCTGGCCCACCTTGAGGGTTTCTACTACAAGCCCAGAGTGGACAAGGAGCTCCTCGGCCGGTACCAGGAGGGTCTCTTTGCCCTGAGCGGATGCATGAAGGGAGAGATATCCCTGTCCATCCTTAACAACGACATGGAGGGTGCCGTCAGGACGGCACAACAGTACAGGGAGATCTTTGGTGAGCGTTTTTTCCTGGAGATTCAGGATAACAGGGTGGAGGGCCAGAGGCGCATCAATGAGGGAATTGCCGAAATCGGAGAGAGACTCGGAATCCCCCTTGTTGCGACCAATGACTGCCACTATCTGAGCAGGGAAGACGCCAGGGCCCACGACGTCCTCCTCTGTATCCAGACGGGAAAGACGATCAATGATGAGGATCGTATGAAACTCTCCTCTGAAGAGTTCTATTTCAAGTCGGCCGAGGAGATGGGGGAGCTCTTTTCCGGGTACCCGGAGGCTCTGGAAAACACGCTGCGGATTGCCGACCAGTGCAACCTCGAGTTGAGATTCGGCGAGTACAAATTCCCGCGGTTTACGCCGCCCGAGGGTAAATCTCTCAATCTCTATCTCGATGAGCGCTCCAGGGATGGTCTCAGGGAACGCTTGCACCGCATTCCAGAACCTCACGACAAGTACTGGACCCGCCTTGAAAAGGAGCTGGAGATCATCAAGTCGATGGGGTTTGCGGGATATTTTCTCATCGTTGCAGATTTCATCAACTTCGCCAAGGAGAGGGGCATCCCAGTCGGACCTGGGCGGGGGTCGGCAGCGGGCAGCCTGGTGGCCTTTGCTTTGAAGATCACCGATATCGATCCCCTGCGATACGGTCTTCTCTTTGAGCGGTTTCTCAACCCCGAGCGGATCAGTATGCCCGATGTGGACGTCGATTTCTGTATGGAACGAAGGGATGAGGTGATCCAGTATGTGACCGAGAAATACGGCAAGGATAACGTGGCCCAGATCATCACCTTCGGAAAAATGCAGGCAAAGGCGGTGGTTCGGGATGTTGGCCGTGCTCTGGACATGCCCTACAGTGAGGTGGATCGAATAGCCAAACTCATCCCCAATACGCTCAACATAACCCTCCGACAGGCACTGGACCAGGAACCGGCTCTGAGGGAGATGGAAGAGAAGGACGAACAGGTGCGAAACCTCATCTCCATAGGCCTTGCGCTGGAGGGACTGACGAGGCATGCTTCCACCCATGCTGCGGGTGTCGTCATTTCCAACAGACCCTTGAGGGAATACCTTCCCCTCTACCGGGGGCAGAACGGTGAGGTGATTACCCAGTATTCGATGAAGGATATAGAGAAGATCGGTTTGATCAAGTTCGATTTTCTAGGGTTGAAGACCCTTACCGTGTTGCACAAAGCCGAAGAGGCGGTGAGAAGGCACAGGGATCCAGGCTTCAAGCTCGAATCGATCGATCTTGCCGATTCAAAGACCTACGAGCTTCTCGGCTCCGGGGCCACCAACGGGGTGTTTCAGCTTGAGAGCCCGGGGATGAAGGAGCTCCTGGTCAAGCTCAAGCCCGAGACATTTGAAGACATAATAGCCCTGGTGGCCCTGTACCGGCCCGGCCCCCTGGGCAGCGGGATGGTGGACGACTTCATCAGGCGGAGGCACGGGGCCGAGGCAGCAGAGTATGTGCTCCCCGAACTCGAAGAGGTACTGGGAGAAACTTACGGGGTTATTGTCTACCAGGAACAGGTAATGAAGATTGCCACTCTCCTGGCTGATTTCAGCCTTGGAGATGCAGACGGGCTTCGGCGGGCCATGGGTAAGAAGATACCCGCCGAAATGGCGAAACAACGAGAGAAGTTTATGGAGGGTGCCCGGAAGAAGAGAATCAGCCCCGAGAAGGCCGAAAGAATCTTTGAGCTCATGGCCAAGTTTGCCGAATACGGGTTCAATAAGTCCCACAGCGCCGCCTATGCCCTCATCGCCTTCCAGACCGCGTACTTGAAGGCCCACTACCCCGTGGAATTCATGGCTGCTCTGTTGACGAGCGAAGTGGACACCACCGACAAGATCGTCAAGTACATCGCCGAATGCCGGGATATGAAGATAGAGGTCCTTCCCCCGGATGTGAACGAGAGCTGGAGGGATTTTACGATCGTAGGCGACCGGATCCGTTTTGGCCTGGCGGCTATCAAGAACGTGGGGACCGGGTCCATCGAATCGATTCTGACAGAGAGAGAAAGAGGGGGGAATTTTCTTTCCATCTTCGATTTCTGCGGCCGGGTCGATCTGCGGAGGGTCAACAAACGGGTCCTGGAGAGTCTGATAAAGAGCGGCGCTTTCGACTTCACGGGACTGGCTCGGGCTCGGATGATGGCGGTCCTTGATGAGGCCGTAGACCGGGGCCAGAGTCTCCAAAGAGCAAGGGAGAGCAGGCAGATGGGGATATTCCCTCAAATGGAAGGCGGAGGTTCGAAGGAGGATGGGGAAGGGCTCCTTCCAGAAATCGACGAGTGGCCTGAAAATCAGCGGCTGGCTTTCGAGAAGGAGGCGGTCGGTTTCTACATTACCAGCCACCCCCTTGCCCGTTTTGAGGATGAGATCAGGCGCTACGGCCAGGATGACACGGTCAGTATTCTGGAACGGCAGAACGGCAGTGAGGTGAGTGTCTGCGGGGTGGTGAACTCCATCAAGGAGATTCAAACCAGAAAAGGGGACCGCATGGCCTTTCTCTCCCTGGAAGATATGAAGGGCTTTGTGGAGGTGATTCTCTTCCCCGATGTTTTCAAGGCAAGCCTGCAGTATCTTAGAGCGGACGGCCCGGTGGTGGTCCGTGGAATTCTGGATATGGAGGATGAGAATCCCAAGATCAAGGCTTCCCAGGTTTTGCCCCTCTCCCAGAATGAGAGGACTCGCGTCTCCAAGGTCCATTTCATTCTGAAGAGCCCGGGGATCGGGCGGAATGAGCTGGTGGATTTGAAGAAGATCCTGCTGGAGAACCAGGGAGAGAGCACGGCCTTCCTCCACCTGATCGTGCCCAGCAAGGGTGAAACCGTGATCCGTCTTCCCATAAAGGTCGATCCCTCTTCCGCTTTGCTCGCCTCTCTTGAGGCGACCTTCGGCTATCCTGTCGCGAGGTTTGAATAGGTTAGGGTTCCGGCCATCGTCGCTCGATCGAACGGCTCTGGAGAGTCGAGGCTTAGAGGCGGGGATTCGATATTCACATATACAGAGGTTTGCCATGGCCCAGAAGATCCAAGTCCTTTCCGGCGAAGTGGTGAACCGCATCGCTGCAGGGGAGGTCGTCGAGAGGCCGGCCTCTGTCGTTAAGGAACTCGTTGAGAATGCCGTCGATGCGGAGGCGAGGGAGATTCTTATCCATGCAAGGAGTGGAGGGCTCCGTAGTATCCGGGTCGTGGACGATGGAACGGGCATGGAGAGGGAGGATGCCCTTACGGCTTTTCAGAGACACGCAACGAGCAAGATCAGAGTGAGCGATGATCTGGAAAGGGTCAGTACACTCGGGTTCAGGGGAGAGGCCCTGCCGAGCATCGCTTCGGTTTCCAGAGTGAGGATGGTCACCAGAGAGCACCGGTCCCTGATCGGCACCGAGATCCTCCTTGAAGCCGGGCAGGTCAAGGAGGTCCGCGAGACCGGGTGCCGGGGGGGAACGGATATTACGGTGGAGGATCTTTTCTTCAATACCCCTGCCCGAAGGAAGTTCCAGCGGTCCGTGGCCACGGAGTTCTCCCGTATCACGGAGGTGGTTGTCCGAATCGCCCTGGCCGAGTGTGGGATTCATTTCAAGCTGTTTCATAACGACAGGCAGGTGCTCGATATTCCACCAACAGGGGAGAGATTGGAACGTATCGGGGTCCTCCTGGGCAGGGAGGTCTACAGGGCTCTGCGTCGGGTGAAGGTAAGGATGGATTCTGTCGAGATTGAGGGTTATCTGAGCGATCCGGCATTCACCCGCCCCAATTCCAAGGGATTCTATTTCTATGTAAATCGTCGTTTTGTGAGGGATCGAATCATCCACCATGCCGTCATGGAGGCCTACCGGAATCTCATACCCAAGGACCGGTATCCGGTGGCGATCCTTTTCCTTGATGTGCCGTTCTGGAATGTCGACGCCAACGTTCACCCCACCAAGATCGAAGTACGCTTCCGCTCGACAGACCTGATTCATAGGGGAGTAATCGGCTTGTCCCACGGCCTGCCCGGGCAGAGGAGAGGGCCCCCGGCTGTTCCTTTGCCGGCAGGCCTGGGGGAGCATCGGGCGGACTCTCTGGCCGTGGCAGAACCGGCCTTCGTGTACGGTCCTGTTCCGGGGGCTGAACCTCAAGAGGCTAAGGTCGACTCCCGGGCTCCGGATGGAGGGCTCTTCAGCAGTACAAAAACCTCCCTGAGGATCCTCGGACAGATCGGAAAGACCTATTTGGTCTGTGAATCCTCAGGAGGGCTCATCCTGGTGGATCAACATGCGGCCCACGAACGAATCGTTTTTGAACGGCTGAAAAGAGACGCAGAGGGTGGTATTCCCGAGGTTCAGACTCTTCTTTTCCCTGAGACCGTGGAACTCTCCCCTGCAGAATGGGAGGGGGCGAACCGCTACTTTTCGGATTTGAAACGGATCGGTTTTGACCTGGAGCCCTTCGGGCACAACACGGTTGCCATCAAGTCCGTGCCCTCCATCCTCTCCCGGAGTGACAGCCGCCGGATCGTCTCGGATATCCTTCGAGGTTTGGCGCAAGAGGAAGCCCGGGGAGGTGAGGCGGCTTTTGAGACGGTACTCAAAGTAGCAGCCTGTCACGGCGCCATCCGGGCAGGGCAGGTGTTGTCTCACGAGGAGATGACGAGGCTTGTCGAGGAGATGGAAAAGGAGGGGTTTTTCTTCACCTGTCCCCACGGAAGACCGGCATGCCTGGAGATCGGTCTGCCGGAGTTGGCCAGGAGATTCAAGCGATCCTCATGAGTCGTCTGGGTTGTCGATGCCGTATTTCTCCAATCGATAGCGCATGGATCTGAAATTGATATGGAGAAGCTCGGCCGCTCTCTTCTTTATCCCTCTGGTTTTTTGCAGAGCCTTAAGGAGGAGGGTTCTCTCTAGGTTCTCCACTACCTGTTCGAGATCGATTCCCTCTCTTGGAATCTCCAGATCTATGTCCATCCTGGCCATGTCGCGCTGCTCGTCTATGTAAGAGGAGAGGTTCTGAGGGGTAAGGACATTCGAGCTTTCCAGGGCAACGGCTCTTTCGATCATGTTTTGGAGTTCCCGGACGTTTCCTGGATAGTCATAGTTCATGAGGAGTTTCATGGCGTCGGGGGAGATTTGCCGGATGTCCTTGCCGAGTTCAGCAGAGAAGAGATTGAGAAAATTCTGAGCCAGTAGAGGGATGTCGTCCTTCCTCTCCCTCAGATTAGGAAGCCTTAGATGGATCACGTTGAGCCGGTAAAAGAGATCTTCACGGAACTCGCCCTTTCGGACGGCTTCTTCTATGTCTTTATTGGTGGCGGAGATGATCCTAACGACCACACGGATCGGCTCGGTGCCGCCCACTCTGGTAAACTCGCGATCCTGAATC